>JALYZB010000403.1 GCA_030945945.1 Actinomycetota bacterium
ACCCACGGCTGACCGCGGTCCTGGGACGGTCCCTGGCCCTGGCCGGGCCTCAGAGCGGGGCGCTCGTGTACGACCTCGGCGCCCAGCAGACCCTGTTCGCGCGCCGCGCCGGCGTGATGCGGCCGCCCGCATCGGTGGAGAAGCTCTACACCACCGTCGCGCTGTTGCGCGTGCTCGGCCCGGGCGCCCGGCTGCACACCGCCGTGCTCGGCCGCGGCCATCAGCGCGGCGTTATCTGGCACGGTGACCTGTATCTGCGCGGCGGCGGCGATCCGACCTTCGGCGACGCCGGGTTTGATCGCGGCCTGGGCGCGACGGTCCAGAACCTCGTCAGTCAGATTGCCGGGCGCGGGATCCGCCGCGTGACCGGCCACGTCTATGGCGACGAGTCGCTGTTTGACGGCCGCCGGGGCGGCCTGCTCACCCACTACGCGATGGATACGCCGGACTTCGGCGGCCAGCTCAGCGCGCTTGACTTCAACCACGGCTCGGCGCTGCGCCGGGTCGGGCCCGCGCGGTTCGCCGTCGAGCAGTTCGTCCTGGACCTCGGCGCGGCCGGTGTCACCGCCCACGCCGCCTCCAAGCTCAGCGTCACCCCGTCGGGCGTCGCGTCGCTGGCGAGCGTCTCGTCTCCACCCCTGTCGACGATGACGCGACTCATGGACGTCCCCTCCGATGATCTCTTCGCAGAGCTATTCACCAAGCAGCTCGGGGTCCTGTTCGGCTCCGGGGGCACGATCTCAGGGGGTGCCCAGGTCATCCGCGGGACGATCTCGGCCGCGTTCGGACTGCACCCGGTGATCCTCGATGGCTCCGGACTCTCGCGCGGTGACCGCTCCTCACCGGTTGAGGTCGTCGACCTTCTGCGTGACGTGTGGCGCACCCCGGTCGGCCGTGGCCTGGCGGCCTCGCTGCCGACCGTTGGCGTCGAGGGGACAGTGCAGTACCTCGGACTCAAGACCGCGGCGCGGGGTCGATGCATCGCCAAGACGGGCACGCTGGACGGCGTCACCAACCTGGCGGGCTACTGCCGGACCCGGGTCGGGCGCGAGGTCGCCTTCGCGTTGATGGTGGACGGCCCCTCCAACGCGACTGCGATCCCGCTGGAGAGCCGGATGATCGGCGCGATCGCACGATATTGACGGCTGTCGCCGTCACCCCTGACAAACTCTCGGTGATGACCACGGCGACCCTGCTCAACCGCGACGAGCTTCAGCGGTATCTGAACCGGATCGGCGATCGCTGGGCGCTGCAGGCTGCCTGGCTCGGGGGTGCTCGGATCGATGACCTGCGGGGCGCTCCCGCCCAGCGCGAGCGCGGGCAGGAGTTCGTCCTCATCCTCGTCGCGCCGGCCTTTGACGGGATGCCGTGGCTGGAGCGCGTCTATCAGACGGGTTCGCTATGGGATGCCATGGAGATGGGCGGCGCCGCCGACGTGCACTGCTACACGCCGGCGGAGTTCGGGCGCAAGCGGGGGACCATGCCCGCCGTGCAACGCGTCATCGCGCACGGGATGTTGCTCTTCGAGGACACCGCCCCGGGCCTGTCACGGGAGGACGAACTGAGCTGAGCGCGGCCGGCGCTCGCCCGCAGCGAGCTAACCGATCGAGACCATCCGCTGGATCGGGACACGTGCCCGCTGGGCGATCGCGGGGGGCACCTTGACCTCGTGAACGTCGTCGCGCAGCGCCTCGCGGAGCTTGGGCAGCGTGATCATCTTCATGAAGCGGCAGTGCGCGGCCTCGTTGGCGGCCACGAAATCCACACCCGGCGCGGCCTGGCGCAGCGGATGCAGCATGCCGGTCTCGGTGGCGACGATCGCCGTCCGGCGCCCGGCGCCGCCGGCGGCCTGCTGTTCGGCGTCACGCGCGTAGGCGAGCATCCCGCCCGTGGACAGCATCTTCACGCCCTCGGCGGCCACATCGCCGGCGGCCACGTACTCCATGACGCTGGTCGAACAGCCGCATTCGGGGTGAATGAGAAAGTCAGCACCGGGGTGCGTGCCGCGGACGGCGGCGATGTCGGCCGGAGTGATCCCCGCGTGCACATGGCACTCGCCGTCCCACACGCGCATCGGACGACCGAGGGTCTTCTCGACGTAGGCGCCGAGGAACATGTCGGGTCCGAACAGGATCTCGGTGTCCTCACCGTGCTCGGCATAGATATGGCGAACGACGTCGACGGCATTGGCCGACGTGCAGCAATAGTCGGTCTCGGCCTTGACCTCGGCCGTCGTATTGACGTACATGACCACGACCGCCCCGGGATGCTCGGCCTTCCAGGCGCGCAGCTGGTCCGCGGTGATCGCGTCCGCGAGGGAGCACCCGGCGTCGGGATCGGGGATCAGCACCCGCTTGTCGGGACACAGCACCGACGCCGTCTCGGCCATGAAATGCACCCCGCAGAAGACGATTGTGTCAGCGTCGGCCGCTTCGGCCCGCTGGGAGA
>JALYZB010000502.1 GCA_030945945.1 Actinomycetota bacterium
CGTGCTCGAGCGACGGTCCTGGTGGTCACGCTGACCCCGCCGGCAACGTCGACAATCAGCAGCCGGGCCAGAACTACCCAACACATACTGGGAGGGTCTGCACGCGAGGCGTCTCGCGCGTGCAGGCCTCTCCGGTCCATCAACCGTACCGCCTGAGAATTCTGATCGTTGAAGACAACGTCAAGCTCGCCGGGCTCATCCGACGCGGCCTAGATGAAGGTGGCTGTCCGCAGATGTCGCAGGGCGATGGCGAGGACGCGCTGGGCATAGCAGCGGCAACGGATTGCGACATCATCCTGCTCGACGTGATGCTCCCAGGCATCGACGGCTGATGCCGAGGTCCGCATCGCCCGGGGGTCTGCGTGCCGCGCTGGTCCAGCGACGTGGTAGAGCGGATCGCTGGGCCGAGCCCGATGGAGCCCTCAGCCCGCGAGCACCCGTCCGCCGGCAGCCGATGGAGGGGCCTGCCCCTGCTCAGACTTCAATCCGATGAGCGATTGGTCGCCCATGTCCGGCGCGGCGATCATGCTGCGTTCGAAGCGCTGGTGGACCGCTATGGGCCGCGCCTGGTCGGGTTCTGCCACCACCTGCTCGGGTCTCGTGACGCCGCCGAGGACGTCCTGCAGGACGTGTTCATAGCGGCATACAAAGCGATCCTTACCGACGACCGCCCGATCAGCCTGCGTCCCTGGTTGTACCGGATCGCACGGAACCGCAGCTTCGATTAACTGCGCCGCGCCAAGGCCGTCGACCTGGCTTCGATTGACCTCACATCGCGGACCAGGGCACCAACACGATCGACACGGTGTATGGCGGTGAGCAGTTCCATCTGCTCATGATGGACATTCGGGAGCTGCCCGAGACGCAGCGCAGCGCACTACTGATGCGCGAGATGGGCGGGCTGTCGTATGAACAGATAGCCGAGGCCATGGAGAAAACAAGGTCGAGCGTAAAATCGCTGCTGGTCCGCGCCCGAGTGTCACTGACGGAGGCCGCCGGCGCCCGTTCGATCTCGTGCGATGATGTGACAACGAGCTCGCCGAAATTGCGGGAGGACCCCGCCGGGGCCCGAGCCCGATCGTTCACCGACACGTGCGGGCGTGCAGCCGGTGCTCTTTGTAGGCGCCCAAGAGCGAGGGGCCCACACGACGGCGATGGTTCCGACGTCGTCGCGATCTCCCCAACGAGGCCTCCCACGATTCAGCTCGTCGGCGCGCTTCGGAACGACCAGAACGTGCCAAGGCCCCAGACGGCACCTCGATCAATGGTTTCAGCAGACCAAGGGTCCAACGCCGCCGGTCCGTGCAATCGCGAACGCCGGCCAGCAGGGGTTGACCGAAGCACCCGCTCATAGGCCAATCTGCGGTGGTCTCGACCGCCGCCGGGAGAGGGCCTTGCCTGCTTGCCCTTGTGCGAGGGCCTGACAAAGACCAGCCCCTCCCGGCGGTGGTGAGGCGCCGCGAGCGGCGACAGGACGTAGCCCCAGGTTGAGGGCGTTGTCTGTGAGCACCCGCAACGGTACCTCTGGGTCGGGGCGCTGTCGAATTGTCCTAGCGAGGGAGGAAGCGATGGGTAATTGCGCGGGTGTTGACTGGGCTTCTGAGAAGCACGACGTGCTGATCGAGGATCCCGCCGGCAACGAGCTGTTGGGCGCGACGTTTGCTCATGACGAGGACGGCGTGAGTGCGGTGTGCGCAGCGCTTCGGTGCTTTGAGGTACAGGTCGTTGCGATTGAACGCCCCGACGGCCTGTTGGTCGATCGGCTGCTGGAGTCAGGGTCCGGGTGTTGGCGTTGCCCCCTAATCAGGTCAAGGCCGCCCGCGATCGGTTCCGCGCCTCCGGTGGGAAATCCGATCGGTTTGACTGCTTCGTGCTGTGTGCTGGCACACCGACGCTCATCGCTTCCGCATCCTGGAGCCCGATTCAGATCAGACCAAGGCGCTGCGAGCCTTGACGCGCGCGCGTGAAGATCTCGTCGCTGCCAGGGTGGCGATGGCTAACCAGCTCCGGGCCGAGCTCGAGCGGTTCTGGCCTGGTCCGGTCGGCCTGTTCAAAGATCTCGATAGCGGGATCTCGCTCGCGTTCCTGCAACGCTATCCCAGCCCCACAGACGCCCGCGGGCTGGGGGAAAAGCGCTTGGCGGTGTTCCTGAAGGCCCGCAATTACAACAACCGCAAAACCCCCCTCCAGCTGCTGCGGCGAATCCGCCGGGCGCCCGTTGGTCGCGCTGGCGAAGTCGAGACCGCGACCCCCCGCCAGATCGTGCTGGCGCTCGTCGCCACGCTGCAGATGATGGTCGCCCAGATCGCTGACCTCGACGCCCAGATCGCCCGTGGGCTTGACGCGCATCCTGACGGGGAGATCTTCCGATCGTTCTTTCAGCCGCAACTCGGTCATCTGCGCCGCCACCCTGCTCGCCGAGATCGGGGACTGCCGCGCGCGCTACCCCCACCGCGACGCGATCGCGGCCAGGCACCGGTTGCCGTCGCATCGGGCAAACGCAGGAGCGCGACGTTTCGCTGGGCGTGCAACCACCGCCTGCGCAACGCCCTCGCGGTCCTGGCGCACTCAAGCAAACCCTGGAACCCCTGGGCCGCTGACCGCTACGCCCACGCGCACGCCCGCGGGCATGACCACCGCCGCGCGCTGCGAACCCTCGGACGCGCGATCAGCCGGATCATTTGACAAAGCTGGCAGCACCACACCCCCTATGACCCCGAACGCCCCACCGGCCTGCAACAACACATCTCCGTCACCCCCACCACATCGGGCCCCCGGCCACGAGCGGCCGACTTCCGCTTTCGATCTCGGCGAAGTCAAAGCGGGAGCATTCGAACGCACGAAGCGATTTGTTCGGACCCCCTGGTTCGTGAATGCGGAGCCCTGATGAGTGGATCGCGGTGCCGAAACTGCTCAGATCCGGTAGCGGCGCCCGCGTCGGCAAGGCCTTTCGGTTTATCCGCCTGAGCGGAGGCTGGGCGAGCGTCGGGTCGCTGTGCGAGGCATGGAGCGTGACGGGCAAGCGGGCGAGGGACAGCGCTCGCTCACCCGTCCGCTGGTTTCATGGGTGATGGGTCACGCCGGCTGGGGTTGGAGCTGCGCGACGTCGGCTTGGTCGACGGCGGCCCGACGGCGGCTGCCGGTCGCGATCGCGGCTAGGATCCCGGTCGCTGACAGGGCGACGGCAACCCAGATCGCGGCTGTGAAGCCGTTGAAGAACGCCTGAGGGCTGCGGTAGCCGCCATTGTGGATAAACACGCTGGCTAGTACGGCAACGCCGACGACGCCGCCGAGCTCGCGGATCGCGGAGTTGGCCCCGGACGCGACGCCGGCCTCCGAGAGCGGGACCGAGCTCATGACCGCCCCGGCGACTGTCGGGAAGCAGAACGAGGTGCCGATCCCAGCGATCGTGCACGCGGCGCCCAGCTGCAGATACTCGACACCCGGGGCGGCGATGCTCGCCACCCAGGCGTAGCCGGCGGCCTGTAGCGCCAGGCCACAGACCATGAACGGCCGGTTGCCGTAACGCTCGGCCAGCACGCCGGCGATCGGCGCGATGAACATCGGCGGCAGCGTCCAGGGCAGCAGCCGGATCCCGGCCTGCAGCGGTGAGTAGCCCAGGCCGGTCTGCAGCAGCTGGCTCATCAGAAACAGTGCGCCGGACAGGCCGGCGTACATGAAAAAGCTCACCCCGTTGGCGGCCGTGAAAGTGCGGCTCTTGAACAACGCCCGGGAGACCATCGGCTGCTCGGCGCGGCGCTGCCACGCAACAAACGCAGCGACCAGGACGACGCCGACGGTGAGCGCGGCCATTACCTCGGGGCTGCTCCAGCCGGCGGTATTGGCGCGGATTGCTCCCCAGGTGAGGCCGAGCACGCCGGTGGCCGCAAGACCGAGCCCGGGCAGGTCCAGCTGGGGACGTGGGCCGTGGCTCTCAGTCAGCCGGCGGTAGGCGGTCGGGATCATCGCGAGCCCGATCGGCACGTTGAGCCAGAAGATCCAGTGCCAGTCCAGCCCGGAGACGACGGCGCCACCAACCACCGGACCGGCGGCGACGGCCAGGCCGACGATCCCGCCCCACAACCCAATCGCCGCGCCACGCTTCTCAGCCGGGAACGCTTCGGAAATGAGGGTCAGGGTCAGGGGCGTGACGATCGCCGCGCCGGCGCCCTGCAGCGCGCGCGTCGCGATCAGCGCCTGCGCGGTCGGCGCCAGCGCCGAGGCGGCCGACGCGACGGTAAACGTGAACAGGCCGACGCAGAACATGCGCCGGCGCCCGAACCGGTCGCCGAGCGCCGCGCCGGTCAGCAGTAGGCACGCGAACGCGAGGTTGTAGGCGTTGACCGTCCATTCCAGTGAGCCGAGACTGGCGTGCAGATCGCCGCGCAGAACCGGGAGCGCGGTCGTTACGACCAGTGTGTCCAGGGCGGTCATGAACGCTGCCAACGACGCCAGCACGATCGTCCACGTCCGGTTGGGCGGTGAATCAGTGTGAGTGCGGGTCTGCATCGGGTGCCTCCTTCTGAGGGCGGTAGCTTGTCGTTCAGACCACGAACGAACCGCGCCGTTGGGGACACCGGGTAATCGCGTCAGCGTCAGAGCCGGTCGATACGGCGCTGCAGAAACCTGCGCTCGGGCTCGCCCCAGACGCGCTCCAGGGCGGCGCCGAACGCGGCCTTGGCCTCATCGACTCGCCCCAGACGGGCGAGCAGCTCGCCGCGGGTGGAGTGAAGGTAGGGATAGCCCTCCAGGTCAAGCGCATCGACAATCACCAGAGCCCGCTCGGGGTCCCCGGCTTGCGCGATCGCGACCGCGTGGTTGAGCTTGACCACCGGCGAGCCGGTGAGCTCGACCAGGCGGGCATAGAGGTCAGACAGCTCGTCCCAGTCAGGGCTCGGCGCGATCTGCACGGAGTCGATCGCCGCCTGCATGACGAACGCGCCGCGGCCGTGCAGTCCGATCGCGCGGTCAAGCCGCCGGCGACCCGCCGCAATCATCTCCGTGTTCCACAGCGACCGGTCCTGGTCTGACAGCAGCACGAGATCGCCGCGGGCGTCAAAGCGCGCCGCCCGCCGGGCGTGCTGCGAGAGCATTAGCGCGAGCAGCCCGTGCGCCTCGGGCTCGTCAGGCATCAACTCCGCGAGCAGCCGGCCGAGCTGGATCGCCTCGGCAGCGAGATCGACACGGCCGCCGCCGTACCCCTCGTTATAGACCAGATAGATCACCACCAGCACGGCCTGCAGGCGGTCAGGGAGCAGATGGTCGGCGGGGACCGCGAACGGGATCCGGGTCGCCTTGATCTTCGCCTTCGCGCGGCTGAGACGACGTTTCATCGTCTCCTCGCCAACCAGGAACGCGCGGGCGATCTCCTCCGTGCTAAGACCACCCAGCGCTCGCAGGGTGAGCGCAACCTGCGCCTCCCTCGCCAGCGCGGGATGGCAGCACATGAAGATCAGCTCGAGCCGCTCATCCGCAATCACCATGGGTGGGTTTTCAATCTCATCCATGTCATCCTCGGTGCTCTCCTCTGAGACCGCGAGCTGCTTGGTCTTCTCAGCCAGCGTTCCTCGCCGGCGGATCAGGTCGATCGCGCGCCGCTTGGCGGTCGTGGTCAGCCACCCGCCCGGGTTCGGCGGCGTACCCTGCACAGGCCAGCGCTCAGCGGCTGTCGCGAACGCGTCCGCGGTGGCTTCCTCGGCAAGGTCAAAATCGCCGAGGAAGCCCACCAGCGAGGCCAGCACACGGCCCCACTCCTCGCGGAAGACCCGGTCAAGCAGCGCTAGATCCCCGAGCGGAGCACAACCGCACCCTCGACGATCGGCCGGACCTCGACCGCGCCACCCATCCGCGCCGACGGGATCCGAGCCGCGTAAGCGAGCGCCTGATCGAGATCATCAACCTCGATCACGTAGTAGCCACCGAGCACCTCCTTGGTCGCCGCGAACGGCCCATCGGTCATCAGTGTCTTGCCGTCGCTGACCCGAACAGTGGTCGCGGTGTGCACCGGCTGAAGCTGCGCTCCCTCCCGGACCACCGGATCCTCAGTGATCGGACCGTACTCAGCCATCACCCGCCCAAACTCATCCGGGCTCAGCGCCTCATAGGCGCCAGGCTTGTCATAGATCAGAATCGCGTACTGCATGTCAGCCTCCTTCAGACGACGATCGAGTTACCCCTACCACGAACGACCCGCGCCCGAGGGGACACCCAAATACCTGGCCGAACCGGCGATCGTATCGAGCACGGTCGCGATCTCACGAGCCGATCGGCTCACCCAAGCCAGCACGAAATCATGCTCGCTATGGAACGATCTGGGCACTCTCACCGCGCGTAGGAGCACTTCTGCATCTCAGCCCCAACGGCCACGAACTCGCGACTATCGCTTCGCGAGCTGGGCGTCTTGCAAGCGGTAGTGGCGTCCGGGCCTACCGGCTGGTGGTCTGCTGTGGCTGGGGCGTTTCTGGGCTGATTGGGATGCGGCTTGCTGTGGTGGCCGACATACACGGAAACCTGCCGGCGATCCAGGCGGTGCTGGCTGATGTCGATGCTCTCTCGGTTGATGCCATAGTGGTCGCTGGCGACGTGGTCGGCGGACCCTAGGTCGCCGAATCCTTGGAGCTCTTGGATTCACGGCCGGAGCCCGTGCATTGGCTCCGCGGAAACGCTGAGCGCGAGGCAGTGGCCGCCTATGACGGTGGCGACACCTCAGACGATCTGGCTGGCCGAGCGGCAGCCTGGAGCGCTGGCCCACTGAGCCTAGGCTGGCGCGACAGACTTGCGGGTTGGCCGACCACGATCGCTCTCGGTGGCGCGGTCTTCTGCCATGGCTCGCCGCGAAGCGACGAGGAGATCTTGACCTCGATTTCTCCCGAGGCGACCTTTCGAGAAGCGTTGGCTGGCGTGCCCGAGCGGCTTGTCATCGAAGGACACACTCACCAGCAGTTCATCCGCGAGCTCGGCGACAGCCTGACGTTTGCCAACGCTGGCAGCGTCGGTCTGCTCTACGAAGGCCGTCCGGGTGCATTTTGGATGCTGATCGACGACAACGTTCCCGAGCTGCACCGGACCGCCTAAGACCAGAGCTGGGTGAGAGTGAGGTGACCGTCGTGATCGGTGAGTCGGGCTTCGACTCCCGGAATGTGGGCCGCGAGCCACTGTCCGTGAGCGAACGGAACGAATCGGTCCTCCCGTCCGTGGTACAGCAGGACGGAGCTGCGGATCGAGCCGAGCTCGAAGCCCCACGGTTCGAGCATTGCCACGCTATCGTCCCACCAGCCGGTTGACCCGGGCGCGAGCCCGGACCAATGAGAGTCGATCAGGTACTGACCGAGCTCACCGGTGAGGATCTCGGCGTCCACCGGCGCCAGCCACGTCGCCTTGAACTCCATCAGCTCGGGAAGCGTCAGCCCGAGCATCTCCATCTGATCTCGCTTCCCACTTCGCACGCGCGGCGGCGGGGGCCTCCAGCACCCGCTGGGGGTCGTCAACGTTCAGCTGGCCCATTCCGTCAAAGTAGTCAAGGCCGTCGGGGTTCCACGGAGCTAGCGACGCTAGGACTCCGACCGCGGGAACCAAGTCGGGAAGCAGCGCCGCACACGCGGTCGCGCGGGGCCCGCCGCCTGCGATCCCCGACACCGCGAGTCGACTGATCCCGAGCCGAGCCGCGATCTGTCAGACATCGTCGGCGCAGTCCGATAATCTCCGAGACCCGTCCGTCGCCGCTAGCAAGGTTTCGGCTGACGCTTCGGCTCGAGCCCGAGGCCCTTGGAAGGAGCCATCGCTCTCGCTCTCTCTCTCTCTGCGCGGCTCGTCGAGCGGCGGAGCAGCAGCGAACTCATGGCCTGCCGGCTGATGGATGCGTTCCAAAGGAGTAGCCAGGCTTTACCAGGGCGTTTGACGCGCCCGCTCTCCGGCGACACCGGCTGCCAGGCCACCTCTCAACAGAGCGAGTCACCGGTCTCATAATCCGTCGGTCTAACGGTCAGCCGGTCAATCAGGTGCGGTCCTGGTTCGTTGAGGCAGAGATCTGACGCTTAGGGGTCTGAGCGCATGAACCAGATGTGGGGACCACCGCCAGGGGCGTCGAGGTCCTCGATGACGCGAAACCCGCAGCGTTGGTACACCGACACATTGCCCGGGGTGCCGGTTGAGAGAAACGCGCCAAGTCCGTCGGCGCGGGCTTGGTCTAACCCAGCGGTGATCAGTGCGGTCCCGATCCCGTGACCCTGAACTGCCGGCTCGACGGCGATCGAATCAAGCTGCCACAGCGGTTCGTCGGGGCTGTGAAAGTCGACCCAGGTCCAGAACGTGTCATAGCGGTGACCGGCGTCGTTGGTCAGGGCGGTGATCTGCGGCTGGTTCCACGGATGCTGCTCCCAGGGCGGCGACCGGTCCGGTGGCACCCAAACGGCTGCCCCCTGGGCATCGCCTGCCTCCCACACAACGCCAGCGTCGGCCGCGGCGTTGAGAAAGGACGCGAAGCACCGGGTGAAACGATCGACGACATCACCGTGCTCGCCCATCGGCCAGAGCATCATCGGCTCGGTCACGAACGCGCGTCCGAAGACCGGCGCGAGCCCCGAGAGACGCTCCGGACCGGCGTGCGCAACATCGATCCGCAAGCCACCCATCGCAGACCAGCGTATATCGCTGCCGTCACACCGCTTCAACGGGCAACTACCAACGCGAGGTCGCCAGCGCGGACAAGTAGCACGCAGATCGCTCCTCGACCCGTCCCTACGCCCCTAACGGACACTGCTGCAGAGTCGCCCGACCGGCTCTGAGCTTCTCACTTCCGCTTCGACTGTCGGGAGACATGAAGCAGACGCGCGGTCGGCCCGCCGGACCCCCCCGAGTGACCCCCTAGTTCGTGAATGGGAAGCGCGGGCCCCAGTCGCGAGGCGCGGTTTGAGTTTGGGCCTTCACAGCAGCGCGTCGATCATGGCGTCGGCGACGAAATGTCCGTACCGTTTGGACTGCCACCCGCGGCGGAGGACGAGTAGCTCGTAGAGCTCGGGCGAGCTGTAGGTCCAGAGCACGTCGGCTGCTTGCGCGAGGGTGATATTGGCTCGGAGGTGGCTGGCGTCACGGAGCCGGCGCGCGTTCTCCGTCATCCGTCTTAGGCGTGCGGCGTCCATCTCGTCGCGCAGCGCTCTGACCTCATCGTCGCTGGAGGCGACGTCGCGGATGAGCAGCAGGATCGGCGAGGCGCGCGGGGCGAGCTCGGCGACGAGTGCGCCCCATGCCTTGATGATCGTTCGGGGATCGGGTTCGCGTGCCTGGATGGCGTCTGATCGCTGCTCGGCGGGGACGGTGCCCTCGCCTTCGAGCGCGCGGTCGCGGATCGCGCGGACCAGGCCCGGTTTGCCGCCGAAGGTCTTGTAGATCGTGTCCGGGGAAACGGCGGCGGTGGACGCGATTGCGACCACCGTTGTCGCGGTGTAGCCGTCGCACAGGAACATTCTCTCGGCCGCATCGACGATTCTGGTGCGGTTCTGGCGCGCCTGCTCCTCCCGGCGGGTCGCGTCGTAGTTGCGTGTGCGCTTGACATCCGGCGTCTGGCGTTCCATCATTCGTTCCAGTCTACTAGAACGAAAGCGGGTGACAGGGAATGGACGGACCACGGGAGATGGTCAACCGGCTTGTGCGGGCGACGAACGACCACGATCTCGACGCGCTGGTGGCGTGCTTTGCGCGAGACTACGAGAACGAAACGCCAGTCCACCCCGCGCGAGGCTTTCGCGGCAGCGACCAAGTGCGGCGCAACTGGGAGCAGATCTTCGCGTTCGTGCCCGACCTGCGGGCGGAGGTGCAGCGGACGGCGATCGATGGCGATACCGCATGGAGCGAGTGGGAGATGACCGGCACACGCCGCGACGGCAGCGCGCACTGCATGCGAGGCGTGGTGATCTTCGGTGTCCATGAAGGAATCGCCGACTGGGGCCGGTTCTACCTCGAGGCTGTCGACCTCAGCGCCGCCACCGTGGACGACGCTGTGCGCGAGCACGTGATCAGGTGATGATCGCCATCGCCGGCGACACCAGAGCCCGTTGGGCAGTCTTGGCCGTGCTGAAGTTCGCATGGCGTGACTTTGGCGGTGAGGATCTCGGCGGCGCCAGGGCGCCCTCAGCCGAGAAGCCCTAACAGATGTCCTTGCGTCGCAAACAGTGATCTGGGAGCGTTACGAAATGGATCGACCCGTAGTGCAAGACGCTCCACCACCTCGGCAGGTGGTCCGTTTCATAAATCCGCTGCTCAAGGCGCTGCTCCGCTCGCCGCTGCACCGCCTACTCGACAAGAACCTGATGTTGCTTACGGTGACCGGCCGGAAAACAGGCCGCGCGTACACCATGCCCGTGGGACGGCACGAGTCAGGCGACGGGTCGCTTGTGCTGTCGGCAGGTGGCAACTGGCGCTACAACCTTCGAGGCGGAGCCGATGTCCGGGTCACCCTCGATGGCCGAGAGCGTGCGGCGCACGCGGTGCTTGAAGAGGACCCCGACCGAGCGGCACAGGCATTCAAAACGCTGCTTGACCGTGCCGGTCCTCGTGCGCTGGGCGTGAGGGTGAACGTGGATCGCTCCCCGACGGTCGCTGAGATCAAGCCGGCGCTTACCGACCGAGGAGTCGCTTACCTGCAACTCAAGGACTGAACTCCTTGCCGAGGAGTGCCCAGTTTGCAACGCCGCAACTGTCCACGAATGATCGACAAGCAGGCTCGGAGCCGTCGGACGAGACTGCTGGATCGTCTCGCCGTTGGGGCAGTCTCAGCGAGACGGCCGCTCTCGACGAGTGGAGATACCTCGCGGCTAGCCCGACGGCCGCGAGTGCGCTTCCCCTTCGCCGCTATAGGGGTGCTGCGCCGCGGAGCGGGGATGGCGCGACCGTGCGTGGCGCCCAAGAGCGCGCGATCCGATCGGGCGACGAGCGCCAGGATTACGACGGCCGAGAGCGAGGGTCGTCAGCTGCTCTGACGTCTAACGCGCCACGAGTCCTCGCAAAGCTTGGCCTTCGTGATCGCTTCCAAGCCGTGGTGCTCGCATATGAAGCCGGCATCGTGCGGTCTCGGGCTGCTGACGCTGGAGGTCGCCGAGCGGGTCTTCCTTCGCGATGAGGAGCGTGCGCTCGTAGTGCTGGAGGAGCTCAAGGAGATCGGCGTCAAGCTGGCCCTGGATGACTTTGGCACCGTCGCTCGGGTGTCTCGACACGCTGCCGATTGACATCATCAAGGATTAACCAGAGCTTCGTCGCCAAGCTGGTTGAGACCGTCGTCGCCGAGGCGTGGAAGGTGGCCAGACAACGCGACGCGGTGATCTGGCTGGGCTGCGACGCTTGCCAGGACCACTACAAGGCCGGGCTGATGCCGGCGTCGAGCCTCGGGGCGCTCATCCGCGATCAGACCAACGGAAGCAATCCGCGCCTGCCTGACCCGACGCGGCGCATCTTGGCGAGCTGATCGCGACCCTCGTGCCCGGGAGGATCGGACGGCGGGCGACTCGATGTCAGGCGTCGGCGTGCGCGCTCTCCGGAACCTCGCTGCTGTCGGCCTCGTGGGATTCGACGCCATCGATCCGGTGGGCCTCGGCGCCATTGACTTCGTCAGGGGGCCCGAACATCGCCGCGTGACGACGGGCTTCCTTGCGCGCTTCCTTCTCGGCCTTGCGCTCCCGCAAGCGGCTTTCGCGGTTGAGCTTGGCCATGGTGGTCTTCTTCTTACCGCGTGAAGGCATCGTCGTCTCCTGGATTGAAGGGTTCAGACCGATGAGCGACGCGGTGAATAGCCACCGTCGAGAACGTCCGTCGCCGATTGGTTGCAGCGGTGATCGCGTCGGAGCGCGGCATCACGGCCAGTCGCGAGCGACGGGGGAGAGCGATGGGGACCCGAAGGCCCCCATCGTCTACAACCGGCTTAGATCGTCGAAACGTTGGCTGCGGCCGGGCCCTTGGGACCCTGCTCAGCTTCGTAGCTGACCTTCGCGCCTTCGGCGAGGGACTTGTAGCCCTCGCCCTGAATCGACGAGTGGTGGACGAACAGGTCCTTACCCGGCTCATCGGGGGTGATGAAGCCGAAACCCTTGTCGTCGCTGAACCACTTAA
>JALYZB010000425.1 GCA_030945945.1 Actinomycetota bacterium
AAGATCGCCGAGGCACAGGTCCTCGGCCGGGATCGCGTCAAGGATCAGAACTACCTCTACGGTGCCTTCGGCCGCGACTTCACGACCAAGGGCGGCCGTCGCATCATGGTTGTGGCCCTCACCCTCAAGCAGTGGGCGAGCCTCGTTGATGCCACTGAACTGCACGAAGCGTTCGCAACGCTGGAGGAGATGATGGGGGTCGATCTGCGCAAGGAGGGGGACCGCTGGCGCGCGCGTGAGGTGATCGGCGCGGTACTGAAGGAGTGGATGGTTGCGCGTACCGAGGGGGAGATTGCTGAGATCTTCGATCGTCACGATGTTTGCTGGGGCCCGTACTACACGTTTCGCGAGGCTGTCAACGAGGATCCCCGCTGCTCGACAGCCAACCCGATGTTCGAGGAGCTTGACCAGCCCGGGATTGGCAGTTACCGGATGTCGGGTTCGCCGCTGTCGTTCTCAGCGCTCGAGCGTTTGTCGCCCACGCGGGCCCCCTTGTTGGGTGAGCACACAGACCAGATCCTCGGCGAGAGCCTGGGCCTGAGTGAGGCCGAGATCGGCCGGCTTCACGATCAGGGCGTTGTCGCCGGCGCTACTTGAGGTGCCGCCCTGATCGGCTGTCGAGAAGCAGCTCGCCACATGAGAGCGGCCTCGTATGCTTGCCCGTGTGCCGAGCCGCGTGATCCTGTTCTCGACTGATTCCTGCACCTTCTGCGTGAGCGCGAAGTCGCTGCTGTCCACTCGCGGCGTGACCTTCGAGGAGGTCAATCTGGCCGAGGACCCAGAGCTGCAGGCTGAGCTCGCCGAGGTAACCGGGATGACGAGCTTCCCCCAGATCGTTGTCGACGGCGAAACCCTCGGCGGTTTGAACGAGCTCAGGGCCGCCGACAGGGACGGCACGTTGGCCTCCTGGAGCGTCGACTAGCCACAACGGCCGCGGGGTGAATGCGGCCAGCGCGACCGCGTCTGCCTAGCCGGCCATCCGTTCGCGCAGCAGCGCTTCCAAGCCCTCCACGTCCGCCACGGTGACGGTGAGCTCGGGGTGGCGTAGCCGGCCCGTCCGCTCGATGCCGGGCACGGGTTGGCGAAACGGGATCAGGACGCCGCGATCACCATTGCTGGCAAAGGTCAGGCCTCGATCCGTGATGCCCGGGTGAGCCGGTCCCGCGGTCTTCACGAAGGCGTAGGGCCCGGTGATCTCCACGGCAGTCACGTTGGCCAGCGGCGACACGGCTGGCTGTCGACTGGCTGTCGCCCGTGTGGACAATTGGATGGAGGTGTACCCGGACGGAGGCCTATGAACCGCCGCCGCGACGCTGGACGTCGGGAGATAGGTCGTCCTCAGTACCGCGGAGGCCCCGCTCTACAAACGGGCCTTGCCGCCGTTGATAACGGTCGAGCCGATCTCGAACCTCGCGTCGGAGTACACGTTCTGACATGCCCCGAAGCTCATGGCGGACCCGTATCGCCTCTGCCTGAGGTCTGGGCCGCGTTCGCCTGGCAGGTCAGCCACCGAGAGCGGTAGATGGCTTTCCGTCTCGCGCTTGAGTCTGGCTCTCAGCGGCCCCACGGCGAGGTCGTCACCATGAAGTCAGGGTTCATGACGGCTGAGTCGGGAGCGGCTCGTCCAAACTCTGCGCGGAGCCGGGCGCTGCCGCCGTACGCGACCCGGTCGAGCGTCAGCCACTAGGTGTTGTAGCCGTAGGGACCCCAGCGTTCGTTCGGGCGCTTGCCGACGACGCCAAGGTAGGCCTCAACATCGTGGTCCCCAAGCCGGGCGCGCGTTCCTGGATCGATCGCTCCTTTTGCCGGCGAGCGCCGGGGTTGTTCGTGATGACCAGGAACCCACGGCCATGCGAGTCAGAAACGGGTCGTACTCAACGCCCCGTCCGACATCAAACGTACGGCACCAGACAATCCTTGACCCGCTAAAGATTGCCGGTCAAGTTCTCGGGTATCCGTCCACTACACGATGAACCGAAAGGAAGTCTATGACCGCAATCGAACATGAACCGGGGTACGGGTCCCGATGAGGTTTCTCCTTCGACGCCTTGGCCCGTGGGCGTGGCCATTGATGCTGGCCCGAGCCGCCCTTGCCGTCCGCCGGCACTGGCAAAACACCCCAGCGCAAGATCGCGCCCGCGTCCAGACGCTGATGAGAAAATCCGGTGGCCGTCGCGCCAACCTGACCAGCGACGAACGCCAGGAGCTACTTGCGGCCGCCCGGCGACTGCAGCCCGGCAAGCTGATCCGCGATCTTGCGGCTAACGTGATCAGACCCCGACGAGGAGGCCGCCGTGCCCGCTGATAGGAGATTCCGGACCCGTGGCAGCGCTTTTTCTCGACGCGCTGCTGTGCTTAGTCTGATCGCCTCGGGCCTGGTGGCCGCGGGGTGTGGCTCGGCGGGGGTTAACTCCGCGGTCCAGCAGTCCGCTCAAGCCGCCTGTCTGGCCGCCAGTACCAGCATCACCGACCCCGGTGCTAAGAAGGCCGCCGACCAGGCCTGCCGAGCGGTTGGATCAGGCAACAGCAACCAGCTGACCCAGGCGGCAATTCTGGCAGCACGCCAAGCGTGCCTGCAGGCCTCCCGACAGATCACCGACGCCACAGCCCGAAGCGCCGCCAAAGCCGCCTGTCCCGCCGGTAAATAGCGGGTAGCGCTGAGCGCCAAGATGCAAGCTTGCCAGACGAGACGCGAAGGCGAGCCTCCCCGCTCGGTGCCTTGTCACCAGCGATCGCTCAGGCACGGGGCTGACATCTCGGCCCGATGCCAGCACGCTGTTCTGGTGAACGTGACGTCGAGCGTCCGCGAGATAATTGTGTCGCCATCAGCGGGTGCAGCCACGGGGGCTGATCACCCCCCAGCGATCGGTCAAGAGGAGCCTCGATGAGCGCGAGGGCGGTCGCGCTCCCACTGCCGCTGGTCAAGCTCTGGCGCCACCCGATCAGATGGCTGTTGATCAAGCTGCGCTTGCTCGGGTGGGCGGTGGTCCTGACGTACATCGGGGTGCTGATCGTCGCCGGCCTGTACTACCTGCTCTTCGAGGTCAATCCGGCCTTCACCAAGCTGTGGCATCAGGCCGTCAGCGATAACGCTCTGCGCCACAACATCCGAAACGTGGGCGAAGGCTTCCTTGGCGGTCTTCTCGCCCAGCAGGTGGTCTGGAACCACTTCAGAAAACAGAAGCCCAAGAATCTGCTTGACCGAACGGAGATTGCCCTGCACATCCCGAATGTCAAGGATGACCGGCGGCTGTCGGTCGGGTTGGTCTTCGTGCCGTTGCTGGCCATCGCCTACGCGGCGCCCGGCTTTCTCGCTGCACTCTGGATCTCACACAGATTTCATTCCGGTGTTGGGCATCTGAGCAGCAGCGCATCGCATCTCCATGTTCACCTCACGCCCCACCTCGCATCCGTGTGGGCGAAGACCAAGGCCTCGTTGACGCGGGACGTGGATAAGCGGCTGATGGGCTTTGCAGCATCCTTCTTCTTCGGGCGACGCCCGGCCCGAGGTGCTTTCGATGACGTGCAACTGTGGTTCGCCGAGCGCCACGTTGCGCTCGGCAAGCCGATCCGCTGGTATCACCCACCAACATTCGCGGCGCGATGCAACGACATCAGAGGCAGAGAAGTGGCCGCGACCCAGACGCACCACGGCCGCTGGCAGTCGGCCGTCATGCTCGGAGCCGTTGCCGTCAGCTTGGCGCTCGCCGGACTTGGATGGTACGCACTGAACTATCTCGCCAAATGAATGCTGCTCCACTGAGACACCCCCCGTGCATAGCCGTCCTGACGGGGAGCGCCCCGGTAGGCGAGGTGTCCAACCAGTCCCGCAACGACGGCGGCAACCAAAACACCTGATCGTGTCCGCACCCACGAAGTTCTGAGCCATACCCGAGATCCGTAACCCCCCGGCGGACAGACCCCCTTCATGAAACCGCCTCTCGACAGCCGGAAGCGGACGATGAAAGCGAGAACGCAGCCGCCGGCCAGTGAGTCTTCATAGGTTCGGCCGGTGGGTGTGTTGCTCTGGCGCCCGGCGTATGAAGAAGCGCCGCGGCACGTCGCAGTCGGCGGTGGGATCTGTGGGGACGGGACCACGCCCGCCGAACGGGCCCAAGGATCAATGTACGGCTGTAGCGGTCCTGAGTTCAAACGCCATCTGGGACACTACGTCTGGACCGTCGCGCTGCGCGAGCTGCTGCGCCTGCCGCAGATCGCGCCCGAGGTCAAGCGCGGTGTGATCGTCCTGGGAGGCGTTGTCATCGCCCCGTTCGTGATCATCTCCTACGTGTGGTGGCTGCTCACCGGCCGACGTGCCCCTACGGCTCTGGGAGGCTGGCCATCGCCTCCAGGTTCGGTGCACGTCAACGTGTTCGGTAAGCCTCCGCCTGAAATCTGGCTGGAGAGCAGCGGACTCAAAACGCACTAGACCGGCCGTGACCCCGGGTCCAAGCTCCGTAGTCGCGTAAACCAGACGCCGGCCACGCGTGCCCGCTCGGGCGATAATCCGGAAGCCTGGGCAGGATCCGCCGCATGCCTCTCGCGGCGCGCCGGACCTCCAGGATCTCGACGGCGAAAGTCGGGAGGCTCAGGTCAGACATGGTCCGCTCGCGGTAGGGACGCACCCGGTTATGCGGCCTCACGCTGACGGCGGCTAAACGCCAGCTGGGCGGCGAGCGCAACAGCGCCCGCTCCGACGGCGACGAGACCGATCGTCCGCGCG
>JALYZB010000427.1 GCA_030945945.1 Actinomycetota bacterium
GCCGGCAAGACGACCCTGCTGCGGATGCTCATCGGGGACGAGCAGCCCGACAGCGGCACGCTGAAGATCGGGGAAACCGTCCAACTGGCCCACGTCGATCAGTCCCGCGCCGACCTCGATCCCGACAAGACCGTCTGGGAGGAGATCTCCGGCGGCCTGGATGAGATCTCGCTCGGCGAGCGCACGGTGGCCAGCCGGGCCTACGTGGCCGGTTTCAACTTCAAGGGCACCGACCAGCAGACCAAGGTGGGCAAGCTCTCCGGCGGGGAGCGCAACCGCCTGCATCTGGCCAAGCTGCTGCGCTCGGGCGGCAACCTGCTGCTGCTCGACGAGCCGACCAATGACCTGGACACCGACACGCTGCGCGCGCTCGAGGAGGCACTGCTCGCCTTCGCCGGCTGCGCCATCGTTGTCTCGCACGATCGCTGGTTCCTGGACCGGATCGCCACCCACGTGCTCGCCTTCGAGGGCGATTCACAGGTGCGCTGGTTCGAGGGTAACTTCGAGGCCTACGAGTCCTTCCGCCACGAGCAGCTCGGCGCCGAGGCCGACCGGCCCCACCGCATCAGCTACAAGAAGCTCGTTCGCAAGTAGTGATGCCCTCGCGTGTGGTGCTCATCACCGGCTGCTCGTCGGGCATCGGCTCCGCCACCGCCGCCCGTCTGACCGCGGACGGCTGGAAGGTCTACGCGACCGCGCGCCGGCCCGAGACGCTGGCTGAGCTCCTGGCCGCCGGATGCACGACGCTCGCGCTTGACGTGACCAGCGAGGAGTCGATGGTCGCGGCCGTTGACACGGTCCTGGCCGCCGAGGGTGCGGTCGGGGTGCTCATCAACAATGCCGGCTACAGCCAGTCGGAAGCGGTTGAGTCCGTGCCCGTGGACGAGGTGCGCCGCCAGTTTGAGACCAACGTGTTCGGGCTGCTGCGGATGTGCCAGCTCGTCATGCCCGGTATGCGCCAGCAGGGCTGGGGCAAGATCGTCAACATCGGCTCGATGGGCGGCATCGCGTTTCCCGGCGGCGGCATCTACCAGGCGACCAAGTACGCGCTGGAGGGCATCAGCGACTCGATGCGCTTCGAGGTCCGCGGGTTCGGGGTCGACGTGATCCTGATCGAGCCCGGACTGATCGTCACGGGCTTCGGCGAGGTCGCGTCGGGGTCGATCGCCGGCGCCAAGGCGGACCGGGGCCCGTACGCGGACTTCAACCGCAAGGTGGCCGAGATCACCGACGGCGCCTACAAAGGGCCGATGGCCAGGCTCGGCGGCGGTCCCGAGACGGTGGCGGCGACGATCGCCAAGGCGCTCAGCGCCAAGCGGCCGCGGGCGCGCTACCCGGTCACCCCGAGCGCCCACCTGATGATCGGCCAGCGCCGGGTGACGCCGGACCGGGTATGGGATCTGATGATGCGCGCGCAGTTCCCGACGCCCAAGCCGTAGACCGCCACGACCCTATCCGGGGGCGGCCCACGGCCCTATCCAGGGGCGGGGTCAGTTGAGCTTCGGGTCAAACACGGTGACCCGGAGACCTGCTGTGGCGGTGTTGACCCCGTCGGTCACGGTCAGGGTCAGGTCGTGCGTGGAGCTCGAGTTGAAGCCGCTACCGCCACAGAGATGGAGCGTGGGGGAGAGTTGCGTGGAGAGCTGCTGGCTGGGCGCCGACGGGTTGGCGTCCTGGGTCCGCACGTCGGTCCAGCGGTAACTGAGTGTGCCCTGCCCCCCGCTGACGGTCGCGGTGAAGGGAACATCCTCGCAGTACTGCTGCAGCTGCTGATCGAAGGTTCCGGGGCCGAACGCTGACCCATCGGCCGGTGTGGTGATCGTGACCTTGAGCGCGCTCGGCGGGGCGTTGACGCGGATGTTGATCGAATCACTGGCCGACTTTCCGTCACCGTTGGTTGCGGTCACCTGGATCACGTGCACGCCGGCCGTGTTCTCGACGTGGATGATCGCGCTCCCCGTCCCGATCAGCACCCCGTCCTCGCGCCATACGATGGCGGCTGAGGGCAGGGTCCCGTCGACGGGGTCACTGACCGAGGCTCCGTAGGATACGGTCGCGCCCTGGGTGAACGCTGAGAGGTTGGCCGGTGCGGTCAGGTGGACGTTGGGCGGCGCCACGTAAGGCGACGGTCCGTGGCCGTACTCGATGTACTGCCAGTGCATCGACGGGTTGCCCCGCGAGTCGGTCTGCACGGTCTGGGCCGGCACCATGAACGACTGAGGCGTGCGTCCCGGACGCAGTGAGTAATAGTCACCGGTCTCGTAAGGTGCGCCCGCGGGCTCGGCGAACACGAACTGCTCGGCCGGGGTCAGGAAGCCGGCCACAGGTTGGGCGTTCTGCCCGGCCGCCGCGCTGCGGAAGGCCAGGCCGACATCCCCCGCACCGTCGGTCTGCAGCGCCGGCCAGGCAAACGCCAAGGTTGAATTCCAGATCCAGCGCTCGCCGACGTCGGTCCACTGGTTGACGTCGTAGCGGGAGATGAAGATCGAGGGCTGGCTGAATTGGTTGACGAGCGTCGGCGTCGGCGTACCGCACTGGGCGGTGCAGTAGGAGCGGCCCGTACCCTGGGCGGTGAACAGGGTGTTGCCACTGATCGTCGCGCTCTCGATCGCGCCGGGGAAGATCCCGTAGCGGTCATACCAGTCATTGGCGTTGGTCCCGTTCGCGGCGCTGTTGATATTCGGGACCGAGGCGTGGTTCACATCGTGACGGAACATCGAGCCGGCGAACGCGGCGTAGGACCAGATTCGCTGTTGGCTGAGCGAGTTGGTCCCCACGTAATACGTGGTGGTCGTGCCCAGGCCCTGCGCCACGGTCATCCGCGCGTTGGCGTCGGTGATGTAGCTGATCGAGATGCTGCCACGGCGGGCGAGATCGCTGAGGCTGACCCGGGCCAGGATCGAGCTAACACCGCTGGCTCCGCGCAGGACGTCGACCGTCCAGTTCATGTTCCAGATGTTGACCCCGAGGTCGCTGCGATCAAACCAGGCGCCGGCGGGTTGGCCGAAGGTCTGGGGGGTCAGGTCCCAGTAGGTCCAGGCCCCGCCCGGGCTCGCCGCCTTGGCGATCAGGGCCTGCGGGCTGGCGACGGCAATTCGGATCCGGTTCGAGCTGGTGCCGGCGGTGCGGCAGTCATTGGTCGCGGGACTGGTCAAGCCCGGCCCGCACCAGTACTGCATCACCCACACGAACAGATTCGCCTGCGGTGAGTAGGAGACGAGCTGGTCGCAGCAGAACGGCAGCCCGCTGTCGGGCAGGATCGTCGAAGGGTTCAAGGTCGTGAACGTCCGTCCGGCGTCCGTGGACAGGGCGTCCGACGTGTTGCCGGTGAACCAGGCCACGCCTCCGCCCCCCGCGGTCGTCGGCTCCTGGGGGCTGGCCGTTCGAGGCGGCACGCCCACGTCGGCGCTGCGGAAGAACGCCAGCGGATCCGCGGCCAGGTTCGCGGAGGGGCGCCCGTGCCGGGCGGCGGGGGCACTGGCGTGCAGGTCGGCCCCAAGTCCGGCTGAGCCGCCGATCGACTTGGGCGGGTGGAAGGGACCCAGGGGAATCGGCGGAGCCCCGCCCTGTTCGGGGCCCTGGGGCGGCGGCGGCAGCGGCGTGAACCCACTCCCGCCGTGCTGGGGGGCGATTCGCACGGTCTGGCGCTGCGGGGCCGCGCACCGACGCCCGGCCCTGCGCAGCAGCACCGCCTCGGCCCGGTTCAGCAGCCGCAGCGGCGTGCGAACCGAGCGAGGAACACGACCCTGCCGCCACGTACTCGAAAGGCCGAGCCTCGAGATGGCCTCGTCGGCGGCCGCCGCCGTCCGGCACAAGGGCGGACGGCGCCCCGCGCTCAGGCGCTGAGCAGCCCTCACAGCGCTCAGCAGCGGGGGGCGCTGCCCGCGGACGAAGCGAGACCGCGAGATCTTGGAAACCGCGTGGGCGGCCGCCGTGATCTCGGTGTGGATCCCGGTCGGCGCCGAGCGTCGCGCCACCGCGGCGGTCGGCATCATGATGCCGACCAGCAGGCCGATGACGAGTGCCGTCATCACGCCGCGTAGCGTCGTCCGAGCAGGCCAACGCACTGGATTTCCCGGTCCGTTCACTGGTCCCTTCCCGACGCCCCAAACTATTCCTGACGAGCTGCGACGTCAAGTCCTGGAGCCAATCCCGGCGCGCTGCTCGATCAATCGTCCAGGGCGGCCGTGAGCAGGTCGCGCAGGGCCTCGGGGTGGTCGGCCACACCGTCGGCGTCATGCAGCTGCGCGGCCGCGAACGGGCCGGTGGTCACCGCCAGGCAACGGACGCCGTCCGCGCGCGCACAGGCGATGTCGCGCGGAGTGTCGCCGATCACCACCGTCGTCTCGCGCGGGTGCGGGACGCCGTCGGCGCCGGCCCGGCGCCGGGCGATCGCGGGCAGCACCGCACGATCCTCGGAGTCTGAGCCGAAGCCGCCCTGGCCCACCGGGAAGTAGCCGCCGATCCCGGCCCGGGCGAGCTTGAGACGGGCGACCGGCTCGAAGTTGCCGGTCACCAGCGACAGCCGGACGTCATCGCGGCCGGCCAGCCACTTCAGCAGCGCGGGGATGCCCGGCACGACCCTGTCGGCTAATGACGGCGGGCAGAGCTCGATATACAAGCGCGTGCACGCATTCCGCACTGCTGACGCCCCGTGGTCGATCCGTTCGGCGCCGATCTGAGCCTGCAGGAGCAGCAGGCGAGCGATCTCGCCGTCGGTACGCCCGGCCGGTGAGACAACGGACGCCAGTCCTTCCGTTCGGACTCCGTGGACCTCGGTGAGCGCACGGTGCAGCGCCTCGGCGTGCGCGGCCGAGGCACGGCTGACCAGCGTGCCGTCGATGTCGAACAGCAGCAGCAGCGCGGGCGCTCAGCGCTCGAACGACATGCCCGCGGTCAGGCGCTGGGCGAAGGCGGCGATCAGCTTGGCCGCCGCCGCGATGTCGGCCAGGGAGACGAGCTCGACCGGCGAGTGCATGTAGCGGATCGGCACCGAAACCAGTCCGGTCGGCACTCCGTCGCGCGAGAAGTGGATCGCGTCGGCGTCGGTGCCGGTGCCGCGACCCAGGGACTCGACCGTGAACGGGATCTCCTCGGCCTCGGCGGTCTCGTAGAGCAACTCGGTGACGACGGGGTGAAGCGTCGTGCCGCGGGCGATGACCGGCCCGGAGTCGAGCGGATGCTTGGTCATCGGCCCCAGCTCGATGCCGGGCTGGTCGGTTGCGAAGGTGACGTCGACGGCGATCGCGAGGTCGGGCTGGACGGCGAACGTGCTCGTGCGCGCGCCGGCGAAGGTCGTCTCCTCCTGGGCAACCGCCAGGGCGATCACGTCCCCGGGGGCGCCGCCCGCCTCGGCGCCCAGCCGCGCGGCCTCAGCGGCCACGAAGCAGCCGATCCGGTTGTCCAGCGCCCGGGCGACGAGCCGATCGTTGGGCATCGTAACGGGATCGGCATCGATCACCGCGACGTCGCCGATCCGCACCATCTCACGCGCCTGGTCGGCATCCTTGGCGCCGATGTCGATGTGCAGGTCCTTGATCAGCGGGCTCTTCTCGCGGTCGGGACCCTTCATCAGATGGATCGGCTTGCGGCCGATCACCCCGGGGACGGACCCGGTGCGGGTCTCGATCCGTACGCGCTGGCCGACGAGGACGATCTGGTCCCAGCCACCGACCTCGCCGAAGCGCAGAAAGCCCTCGTCATCGATGTGGGAGATGTGGACGCCGATCTCGTCGATGTGGCCGACGATGGCCAGCGTCGGTCCACCGGCAGTCCCGGCCACGCGGGCCAGCGAGGAGCCGACATTGTCGGCGCGGACCTCGGCGGCAAAGGACTGACAGCCCTGGCGCCATGCGCGGGCCGGGTCGGATTCGTGGCCGGACGGACCAGCGGCGTTGAGGATCTGCAGCAGCAGTTCAGGAGCGGGCATGGCGGCCAAGGCTAGACGGTCGGCTCAGGCGCCCGAAGCGATCAGCTGGCGCAGCACGTACTGCAGAATCCCCCCGTGCTCGTAGTAGCGCTGCTCCTTGGGGGTGTCGATCCGGACGGTGACCTCGAACGCCTGGTCATCGGCCTTGACGGTCAGCGTCGGGGGGATGTCGTCGGCCTCCGAGATGCCCATGATCGTGAACGTCTCCTCGCCGGTGAGACCGAGTGACTGCACTGACTCGCCGTCGGAGAACTGCAGCGGCAGCACCCCCATCCCGACCAGGTTGGAACGGTGGATGCGCTCAAAGCTCTGCGCGATCACCGCGCGCACGCCGAGCAGCTTGGTGCCCTTCGCGGCCCAATCGCGCGAGGAGCCCGAGCCGTACTCCTTGCCGGCGAGCACGATCAGCGGGACGTGCTGCTCGATGTAGCGCATCGCGGCCTCGTAGATCGACATGTCATCTCCCGAGCCATCCCCGAGGTAGCGGGTGACGCCACCCTCGGTCCCCGGGGCAAGCTGGTTACGCAGACGGATGTTGGCGAACGTGCCGCGCATCATCACCTCGTGGTTGCCGCGCCGCGACCCGTAGGAGTTGAAGTCCCGGGCCTCGACGTGGTTGTCGTTGAGGTACTGCGCGGCCGGCCCGTCGCGCCGGATCGATCCCGCGGGAGAGATGTGATCGGTGGTCACGCTGTCGCCCAGGATGGCCAGCACCCGTGCGTTCTCGATGTCCTGAAGCGGCTCGGGCTCGCGGGGGAGATCATCGAAGAACGGCGGTTTGCGCACGTACGTGGAGCGCTCATCCCACGCGAAGCGGCCCCGACCACCGCCTGCGGTGCCGGTGCCAGCAATCGTTAGCGCGTTCCAGCGCTCGTCCCCATCGAACACCTCGCCGTAGCTCTTGTGGAACATGTCGGACTGCACGGCCTCCTCGATCGTGGCCGCGATCTCCTTGGTCTCGGGCCAGATGTCACGCAGGTATACCGGCTCCCCGTTGGTGTCCTCGCCGAGCGGCTCGTCGTAGAGGTCGATGTCCATCGTCCCGGCCAGCGCGTAGGCCACGCACAGCGGGGGAGAGGCCAGGTAGTTCATCTTCACGTCGGGGTTGATCCGCCCCTCGAAGTTGCGGTTACCCGACAGGACCGAGACGACGGCCAGATCCTCGGCGTTCACCACGTCGGAGATCTCCTGGGGCAGCGGCCCGCTGTTGCCGATGCAGGTCGTGCAGCCGTAGCCGACGAGGTTAAAGCCGAGCTCGTCGAGGTACTCGGTCAGCCCGGCCCGCTCCAGGTACTCGGTGACCACCTTGGAGCCGGGGGCGAGCGAGGTCTTGACCCAGGGCTTGACTGTCAGGCCCTTCTGGACGGCGTTGCGGGCCAGCAGCCCGGCACCGAGCATCACCGACGGGTTGGAGGTGTTGGTGCAGCTCGTGATGGCCGCGATCACGACGTGCCCGTGGTCGAGCTCGGTCTTGGTCCCGTCCGCGAGGGTGACCGGCGCCTGCGTGCTCGGCCGGTCGGCGACCTGAGCTCCGCCGGTCCCACCGACCGGCTCGTGGCCGGCGCCGTTCAGGACGTGGGTGGAGACCGGGTCCGAGGCCGGGAAGGACTCCGAGATCGCCTCGTCCTCTCCGGTCTCGTCGGGGAGCAGGCCTTCGAGCGCCATGCGGAAGGCCGGCTTGGATTCGGTCAGCGATACCCGGTCCTGGGGGCGCTTGGGCCCGGCAATGCTTGGCACCACCGAGCCGAGGTCGAGCTCGATCGTGTCCGAGAAGGTGGGCTCCTCGGACTCGTCGTCGTGCCAGAGCCCCTGCTCGCGCGCGTAGGCTTCGACGAGCATGACCTGCTCGGCGGGGCGGCCGGAGAACTCCAGGTAGCGCAGCGTCTCGGCGTCGATCGGGAAGATCGCGCAGGTCGAGCCGAACTCGGGCGACATGTTGCCGATCGTGGCCCGGTCGGCGAGCGGCAGGTTGCTGAGACCATGTCCGTAGAACTCGACGAACTTGCCGACCACACCGCGCTCGCGCAGCGCCTCGGTCACCGTCAGCACGAGATCGGTCGCCGTGGCGCCCTCCGGCAGCTCACCGACGAGCCTGAAGCCGAGCACCTGGGGGATCAGCATCGACATCGGCTGGCCGAGCATCGCCGCCTCGGCCTCGATCCCGCCCACGCCCCAGCCGAGCACGCCGAGGCCGTTGACCATCGTCGTGTGGGAGTCAGTCCCGACCAGCGTGTCGGGATAGGCGAGGTTGTCCTTATCGTTGACGAACACGACCCGCGACAGATACTCGAGGTTGACCTGGTGCACGATTCCGGTGTCGGGCGGCACGACGCTGAAGTTGTGAAACGCATCCTGGCCCCAGCGCAGGAACGCGTAGCGCTCCTGGTTGCGCTCGAACTCGAGCTCGGCGTTGCGGCGGAAGGCATCGTGGGTGCCGAACACGTCGACCTGGACGGAGTGGTCGATGACCAGCTCGGCCGGGACGAGCGGGTTGATCTTGCTCTCGTCGCCGCCCAGGTCGCGCATCGCGTCGCGCATCGCGGCGAGGTCCACGATCGCCGGCACGCCGGTGAAGTCCTGCATCACCACGCGCGCTGGCGTGAAGGCGATCTCCTGGCTCGGCGTGGCGGCGGCGTCCCAGCTGGCCAGCGCCTCGACGTCCTGGGCGCGGATCGCGTCGCCGTCCTCGTTGCGCAGCAGGTTCTCGAGCAGGATCTTCAGCGAGAACGGCAGTTGGGCGACGTCAAAGCGCGACTGCAGGGCGTCGAGCCGGAAGATCTCGTAGGTGCGGTCTCCGACGGTGAGCTCGGAGCGGGAATCAAAGCTGTTGCTGGACATGACGGTGTCAGAACTCCCTCGTTCACGATTCGGTGCCTCTAACTGTATGGGCTCCTCTGAGCCCTGACGCCTCCGGCGTCTCGTGCCCGAACCGTTGCCGGTCTCGCCGTCAGCGCCTCTCGTCCGCACCCCGGGGCCTGGGCCGATGAGCTCTGAAACCGCCGTTGTCGGCGCCTCAATGCGCCGCCGGGTGTCGCTGCGCTCGCTGCCCCGGCCCTTCGCCGCCCTGCGCTCGCGCCTGGAGCTGGCCGGTCTCAGTTCTGAACCTGTGGGTCCGTCGATCAACGGTTGGGCGAACACGTACCACGCGGCCGCCGTGCGCTCGATGACCACGAGCTGGCACGGTTTCCTGTTCACCTCGCTGGACAAGACCGGGCTGATGACCGTCGATAAGCCCCCGCTGGCCTTGTGGGTGCAGACGCTGTCGGCGCGCGTGTTCGGCTTGGACTCGCTCAGCATCGTCATCCCGCAGGCCCTGATGGGCGTGGCCGCCGTGTCGCGCCACAACAACCCCGACGAGCTGCTCGTGCTCTGCTGCGTGGCGGCCCTCTGGTTCACCGCCCGCGCACTGGAGACCGGACAAACGAAGTGGCTGGTGGGTCACGCCGGCGCGGATCGTTCGTGGATGGTTGCTCGGCTTCGCGCTCTCCTGGGGTCGCCGCTGGCCATCGCCGGGGCGCGATCATCCGGGTCCTTGCACTCGCGCTGACCGTCGCACCCCGCGTCCGGATGGTCTCGTCGCGGTCGGCCTAGCCGCGTTGTTCGCAGCACCGACGGCATGGGCGACCGAGACGCTCGGGCCGGGAG
>JALYZB010000504.1 GCA_030945945.1 Actinomycetota bacterium
CCCACCGCCCGGTGACGTGGGTGGCGTCGGCGATGACCGACGAAGACGTGCAAGCGGCTGAGGGCCATGGCGGGCGTCCGTTCTGACAAGCCCTCTTGGTCCCTGTCCCGCCTGATCTGCTCAAACAACTCCACTCTGGACCCCACTCTCTGGCCGCCTCCGATGAGCACCAGACCGTCAGCTGCCAGTCGGACAGGGTGGTACCGAATCAGACCATCACACTGGTACCGAATCAGACCATCGTTCTCACCGCTACGAGAGGACGGCGACGGGGCTTGATCCGGTGGCCGAGTCGGTTGTCCGGACGGCTGAGATCTCGGCGGGCCAGGACGTGATCGACCTCGCGTGCGGGACCGGGAATGCGGCGCTGCGTGCCGCCGCCCTTGGCGCTCGGGCGGTAGGGGTCGACGCTTCGCAACGGCTGCTGGAGGTCGCCCGCGGCCGCGCCCGCGACAAGGGCATTGAGGTGGACTTTCGCGAGGGTGACCTGCTCTCGTTGCCGCTGGCGGACTGCGGTGCAGACATCGTGCTGTCCGTGTTCGGGGTGATCTTCGTCTCTGATCCGGCGAGAGCTCTGCGTGAGATACAGCGCGTGCTGCGGCCTGGCGGGCGCGTACTTCTCAGCGCATGGATTCCCGACGGACCGATCGACGCGATGCTGGGCGCGATGGGACGTGTCCTACGCCGCGTGACACAGACACCCCCGCCTCAGCGATTTCCCTGGTCTGATCCTGCCGTGGTCGCTGAGCTCGCCAGCGGAGCGGGTCTCGTGCTCAGGGGGACGAGTCCCGGCGAACTTGCGATACGGGATAGGTCCCCGCAGGCCTACGTGCTCGCGGGTCAGGAGCATCCCATGGCCCTGGCGGTGCGACCGGTTTTGGATGGTGCCGGCGTCAGCGACGAGGCGCGGGCAGCGATGACGGCCGTCCTGCGCGAAGCGAACGAGGATGCGGGGGCCTTCCTTGTGCACAGCCCATACGTCGTGCACGAACTTCACCTGCGCGACCTCGGCGAAGTACGGTAGGCCCGCTCTTGGCCCGGGGGGGGACGTTATCCCCGGTCAGCGCGCGTCCGGCCGCATAACGAGAGCCCCAGCCGTGCGGCTCGGTCAACGACTCTCGTGATCGCGTTGCGCGAGCGCTAGCGAGGCGTGCATCGTGCCGGCCAGCGAGACGATGGGTGGATCAACCATCGTCCAAGGGAGGACGCATGCCATCCACTATGCAGCTGGATGCCTGCGGGCGAGGCCGATCGCCCGCCACCCTGTCGAGTTTTCACCAGGGCCGGCCACCGCGCAACAAGGGTCAGCGCTACCCGGCCGACCCGCCGACCGTGGAGGAGATCATCGTGATGCGCGCCGCCGGCGATGATCACGACGCAATCCGGCTACGCAGCTTGGTCATCGTGCTCTGGCGCGCCGGGCTGCGCATCAGCGAAGCCCTCGCGCTGAGTGAAAGCGATCTTGACCTGCATCGCGGTGCGATCCTCGTTCGCCGCGGCAAAGGCGGCAAGCGCCGCGAGGTCGGAATGGACCGCTGGGCTTGGGAGCAGCTCAGCCCATGGCTTCAGCTGCGTGGCACGTTGCCGGTCGGCGCATTGTTTTGCGTGCTGCGCGGCCCGACGGCCGGCCGCCCATGGGCACCCGCCGGCGTCCGATCCCAGCTACACCATGCCGCCGCCCGCGCCGGTGTGCGACGCCGCTTCGCACCTCACCAACTCAGACACGCCCACGCGGTGGAGATGTCGCGCGAAGGCGTACCGCTGCTCGTCATCCAACGCCAGCTCGGGCACGCTGACCTCGCGATCACCTCGGTCTACCTGCGCGGAATCGACAACACCGAGATCGTCCATGCCGTCCACGAACGCCCAGCCCCGATGATCCCGGCCACCCACGGCTTGTAGAACCTCACCCACCCGGCCTGGTGGGCCGCCGTCGCGCTGCCAACCAGGCCCGGAAGATCATCACCTCGCGGGTTCGGCAAAGCGGGTGTGTGGGCCCACGTTCCGAGCGACCCGCTCGTCGGCGGGTTGCGGGTCTCGTGCAGGACTGGGTGCGGTGTCCTACTTGGGTTCCGGCGCGGGTCTCGCATTCAGATAAGCGCGAAGGCCTCCTCGGTATCGTCGTTTGTCTGTCGTGTGGCGTAACGGGAAGCGGGTTATCGAGCGCGCCGCGCGAGCATTGGCTTTGGCCGCGGTTGTGCGTTACGCGTAGTAGCCGGATGGTCCGATTGGATCGCCCTTCTTGGCCCGTCGGAGGTATTGCTGCTTGAAAACGGTGGCCACGAGTTCGCGGCGACTGCGCACGCCGGTCTTTTCGAAGATCGACTTGAGGTGGTCTTGGACGGTGTGCTCGGTGATGCGCAGTTTGCCGGAGATCTCAGCGGTCGAGGATCCTTGGAATACGAGGGCAGCGATTGCTCGTTCTTGGTGGGTGAGGCCGTAGACGTTCATGACAAGCGGAGCGAGCTGTTCGGAGGTTGCTCGCTCGATGATCACCGCGACGGTGTTCTGCTCGTGGGCCGGCATCCATGACGCGTGCATGACAGCCCAACGCCCGGCTCTGGTACGGATCCGCAGCTGCGGCGCGCCGGGATCACCTCGGCGGCTTTCGCGCAACCGTGCGGCGGCTGCCCGGATCTCGATCGGGAGTTCCGTGTCGGTCGGGCCGCGGAGCTCGTCGAGCCATCGCTCGGCGGCCTGGTTGGCGCTGATCCGCGACCCGTCGTGGCCGAGCAGGATCAGTCCAGGTGCGTCGACCAGGTCTTGGGCTGATGTCTGCACGAGCAGGCCGAGTCGCATCCCCTCGGCTAGGTGGGGCGCGAGGCGGCGGACAAGATCGGCCTCCTGGGCCGAGAACCGCGACCCCGACTCCCGATGCAGGCACAGGAATCCCCACACGTTGCCACGGGCTCGCAGCACGGCCCGCAGCTCGTCTTCCAGGCCGAGGGGCCGGAAGATGTCGCGGTAGCGGGCGCTGGCTGACGGACGGCCGTCCGTGGCCTCGATCAGCGTCCGTATCCCCCCGGAGGTGCGGGCGACCTCGGTCCACTTGTTCACGTCCTCGTGGAGAAATTCGTTCTCTACGAAATACGGTCCGGTGCTCTCTGGAATCTCTTCGCGGTAGGCCTGGGTGAACAACAGTGTCGCCGGGTCCACCGTCGCCCACCACAGCGCGTCGATCGGCACCGCTCGGCGCAGGCGCGGCAGGACCGCCCGCCGCAGAGCGGATGGCTCCAGACCGCGGCGGCAGGAGTCCTCCACTGACGCGACCAGGTTCTCCAGTGCCGGTCCGGATCTCAATGCCATGCTCTCTCGAAGCGAGTCTAGACCCGCGCCGCCACCTCCCACCGGCCTCGCTCGAGCAATTCCACGCCGGTCGCGGCGACCGTCTTCTCCCGGCTATGCTCTGCCGTCGCGTCACTCGTCAGCGCCGCTTGCTCGTCCTCCCACAGCGTCAAGGTCAGTGCGCGGCCGCCGGCGGGGTCAACGAAAAAGTACGCTCCCGCGTTGCCCGGAAGGCCTTGGACCATCGGGCGCACGTTCGCCTCGACGTGCGCGCTCCACCGCGTGAGCGTCTCGGCGGATCCCTTCCAAACGGATGTCCTGGCATACATGATGATGCTCCCTTCAGTCGGATTGCGAGCATCACAATCGCGCACCGCGATAACGGCGTACATCCCAGCTTCCTGGGATTGCCCGCCACCTGCTCTGATGACGCCGCGAGCAACTGGACGGCGGCGGCGCCCCCCCCACTCCGCGCGGAAGGCGCGCCCGATGCGGGCGATTGCTTTTGCCATCTGCCGTGTCCGACCGCTCACGATCGTGTTGGCGACCTGGCGATCACGGGAACACGCCGGCCAGGACGAGTCCTATTCGCGCGAAGCGCGTCAGCGAGAGCAACCTCGGGTGATCGCTATGCGTCCGCTACGCGGCTTCCCCAGAGCTCATGGACCGGGAACTTGTCAGGCTCGGAAAGCTCAACGCCGGCCGTGGACAGCGCGGCTTTGAGGCCGCTGTCCCAGGCTTGCTGCCACGCGGCCTCTGATTCCCAGATCTCACTGACTCGAAGGTCCGACCCCTCACCGAACATGACGTGCAGTTGGAGCGGTCCAGGGGGCCCCCCGGGGCCATTCTCCTGAAGAATTTCGTTGACCTTGTCGTACTGCTCGCGGGTCAACGACGTCGGCGCGTAGCGAATGAGGATTGGCATACAGCAAACCTAACCGCAAGACAGTCACGCCACAAGAGGTCGCCGCGCTCGAGCCTCGAAGCGCATGCAACCGGTTTCATGCAACGCGCACGCGAAGGCGCGGGCTGCTCACGCGCCCTTCCGCGTGGATTCGATCGCGCGGGCGAACGAGAAGGGGCCATCGTTCGACACATGCGTGCGTTGGCGATCGCATTCGTCAATGATCCGAGGGACGCCGACGAGTCCTTTCACGTCGGAGTCCGTCGACGCGCCGCCGCCAGCTGCGAGCGCGTTGCCGCGGTAGCGATCACGGGCAGCCGGGCCTGACGCCTGCTTCCGTGCCGATCCTGGCGATCCCTGACAAAGAACGGAAAGCGCTCGTCTCTGCCACGCCGATCCGCGCGCCGAACATGCGATGCCATCTCGACGCACTCACCCAGACACTCCCGGACAAACCGGTGCGGGCTCAATGGGTTGAGACGCCGACAGCGAGCTGCCAGACCGCGTCAGCGGTTAGAAGCTGGCTCACGGCCCACGAGGGGCAAACCGTCGCGGCGGTTCCGAGCTATCCCGAGATCACAGCAGCACTGTGGCGAGGCGCCGGAAGCGACTGCGAGCGCTCGTGAAGATCGTCGGCGTAGGCCTCTACCGCTTCGTGGATGCGATCCGCGGTCTCCTCACGCGTGGTCCCGAGCGCGACGACACCGGGCAGGTCGGGGAAGTAGGCGCCCCAGGCGCCGTCCTCGGCTTGCTCGTAGATCACGACGTATTCGCTCGGGAGGTTCTCCAGGCCGCTTGCCTTGCGAATGCTACCCAGGGTGCCGACAGGGACGGTGTCGCTCTGCTTGCCGGCAACAACGATCCGCTCGTCGCGATCGGGGTGCGCCCAGACCTCGTGCGAGCCTCGCTGACGAACGATCTCCCACCCGGCGGCCAGCAATGCGGCGCGGACGTCGCGGCACTTCTTCGGCATCAGATCAGCCGGGTGGGAGCGGGCTCAGGGACGGGCAACGAAGGGCTAAGCAGACCGCGGCACGCGCGGTCACGGACGGGCGCGGAAATCGGGCCGGGCGTCCATGACCCGGCTGAGATCGCGCGCGCCAATGGCCCTGAGGGACAACGACAAGGCTCACGTGCGCAGATTGAGCCGCCCTGATCTCGCATCCGGCTCGATGCAGCTCCCGCGCGTTGAGATCGTGACCGGCCGCCCAGACATGACCACTGCCGCTCAACCCTCGCCGCTGCTGCCAGCAGCCACCGTGCCCCGTGGCCACCACCGCCAGAGACGTACACTCCACGCACTTCCGTGCTGAAGTCGTCCCGAAGACGTCCCGGCCAGCGGGAAAGGCCCGTCGTTGCTAAGGATTCCGCGGGTCCTGCAAGGCCCGAGGCCGCTGCCAGAACGCCGCCGGGGGGCGACTTGGGACTTCTTAGGACGAGTACCTGCAAATCGGCACATTTCTGCTCACGCGCTGACCCGATCAGGATGGGCGGCCGCGGGAAGCGCCAAGGCCTCTGCGACGAGCCGAGCGTCCTCTTGGCGCGGTGCGTAGTGGAGGTACTTCATCGTCGTCTGGATGTCGGCGTGGCCCATCCACTCGTGCACCCGACGGATGTCGGCCTTGGCGATCATCCGCTTGCCGAACGTGTGGCGCAGGTCGTGGAAGCGCAACGGCCGCCGACCCGCAGCCGCCAGGGCGGCCTTGTAGCGACGGCGCAGCGCTGACCCGTCCAGGTACGAGCCGGCTTCGCCGGCGAACACCAGGTCGTCTTCCTCTAGCCAGTTCTCGCGACGCGCGAGTTGTGCAAGCGCTGTGGCCACGTCGGGCGCCAGCGGCACGGCACGGACCTTGCCGGACTTCAGCGTTGTGAGGACACTGCCGGCCCAGGATGCGCGCACGCGGACCGTCGATTCGGCGAAGTCGACATCACGCCAATGCAAGGCGAGCAGCTCGCCTAGGCGCAGGCAGTGAAGGCCGCGCGGTCAGATAGATCGCGCCATCGAGGTCGGAGGCGGCAGCGCGGACAAGTGCCCAGACCTCCTCGGGCGAGAACACCGATGTCGCCGCTCGGTCGCATCGGGTGCTTCTCTACACGCGCCAGCGGGTTGACCGGGATCGCCCAGACCATCTGTGCGCGCCGGAAGATGCCGTGCAGCTGGATGAGCAGCTTGTTCTTGGACCGGTTCGACAGACCGCTCAGCGAGCGGCGCCAGTGCTCGATGTCCTCGGCAGTGATCTCCTCGATCGGCCGCTCGCCGAACGCCGGCAGCAGCCGTGACCACAGCGCGTTGCGGTAGTCGATCAAGGTCGACGGCTTGCGCTCACGGCCCTCCTCGATGAAGCGCAGCCACTCGGCGGCGGCAGCAGCGAAGGTCACGCCGGTGCGCACTGCTCCCGGCAGCGTCCCGCGGCGCGCCTCGTCCAGCAATCACGCAGCCACGCCTCGGCGGTCCGCTTCGTGTGGTAGCCGTGGCAGGCCTCCCCCGCTCCGTCCACGCCGGCCCGATCCGCCTCTGGACCTGGCGGCCGTCGGGCAGCCGGTATCTCGCGTACCAGACCGGACGACGCGCGCCCTCACGGCGAAACACCGAGCCGGTCGGGATCACAACAGGCGTGCTCACGGAGCCAATCGTAGCCCGAACCTCGCGGCAAACTTGGGACAAAGTTGGCCCGCCGAGTCGCGCGGCTTTGCAAAAACATCTGTATTTAGAGCTACTTCAACATGCCGCCGGTGGGGCTCGAACCCACGACCTACGGATTAAAAGTCCGCTGCTCTACCAACTGAGCTACAGCGGCGGGGTCCCATGATCGCGCACGCAGGGGTTCGGCGGCGGGAGGGGTTGGATCCCGGTGGTCACTTTCACTATTTTTTCCACCCACCCGAGCCCTTACCCGACCCGCGCGACGGTCTCGATCTCCACCAGCATCCGCGGATCGATCAGCGCGCTGACCTCGACCATCGTCATCAGGGGACGGAAGTCCGCGAAACGCTCCCCGTGGGCTCGGCCGACCTCGTCGGCCCGGGAGATATCGGTGACGTAGCAGCGGTTCTGAATGACGTCGGCCAAGGCGGCCCCGAACCGGCTGAGCTCGTGCTCGATCTTGGCGAGGATCTCGACCGTCTGCTCATACGCGCTCCCGCCGATCACCACCCCGTCCTCGCTGGCCGATGTGGTGCCCCCGACGAGCACAAACTCCCCGACGCGGACGATGCGGGAGAAGCCGAATCGTGCCTCCCACGGTGAGGGCGGATCACCGCCGAGGCGCCGGGTCAATGGCGGAAGTGGCGGCGGCCGGTGAACACCATCGTCGCCCTCACCTTGTCAAGCGCTTCCACGGTCAGGTGGTCGCGGACCGAACCGCCGGGCTGGATGATCGCGGTGACCCCGGCCTCAATGGCGATCCCGGGCCCGTCGGCGAAGGGGAAGTAGGCATCGGAGGCCAGCGCGCCGCCGCCGACTCCCCTCCGCGCCTTGTCGATCGCCACCCGCACGGCGTCGACGCGGCTCATCTGACCGGCGCCGATCCCGATCGTCGATAGCTCGCGCGAGATCACGATCGCGTTGGACTTCACGTGCTTGCACACCCGCCAGGCGAAGGAGAGCTCCTGCCACTCGGCCTCGGTGGGCCGGCGTTCGGTGGCCACGGTCATGTCGCTGCGCTCCTCGAGGTCGGCGTCACGGTCCTGAACGAGCAACCCGCCCATCACCTGGCGCACGTGCGGTTCGAACATGTCCGGGGCACGCTGCTCGCGATCGTCCAGGATCCGCGTGTTGGGCTTCGCGGACAGGATTTCGGCGGCCCCGGCCTCGTAACCGCGGGCGAACAGCACCTCCATGAACTGTTCGGACAGCAGCCGGGCCAACTCCACGTCCACAGGCCGGTTCATGCACACCACACCGCCGAAGGCTGACATCGGGTCGCCGGCCAGCGCGCGCTGATAGGCCTCGATCGGGCTGGACCCAACCGCCACCCCACACGGGTTGTTGTGCTTGACGATCACGCATGCGGGGATCTGGAACTCGGAGAGCAGCAGACGACCGGCATCGAGGTCGAGCAGGTTGTTGAACGAGATCGGCTTGCCGCCGAGCTGGGCGACCATCGACAGCACGTGGGTGCGGGCCCCGACCTGCTCGTAATAGGCGGCGCGCTGGTGCGGGTTCTCGCCGTAGGGCAGCTCGAGCACCTTCTCGAACGCGCGGACGAACAGGGGCGGGAAGTCCTCCCGCTTCTCCTGAAACCAGCGAGTGATTGCGGTGTCGTAGCGGGCGGTGTAGGCGAACGCCTCGGCGGCGAGGCTCTCACGGGTGACCATCGAGAGACGGCGGTCGGACTCGCGCAGCTCGTCGAGCACCCCGTCGTAGCTGGCCGGGCTGACCACGGGAGCTGCGTAGGCATGGTTCTTGGCCGCGGCGCGGATCATCGTTGGGCCGCCGATATCGATGTTCTCGAGCACATCCCCCTCAGAGGCGCCGCGGCTGGCCGCCGTGCGCTCGAACGGGTAGAGGTTGACGCAGACCAGATCGACCGGCTCGATGTCATGGTCAGCGGCAGCCCGGGTGTGCTCCGGGTTGCCGCGCACCGCGAGCAGACCGGCGTAGAGCTTGGGGTGCAGCGTCTTGACCCGGCCATCCATGATCTCGGGGAAGCCGGTGAGATCAGTGATGCTGCGCACCGACAGGCCGGCCTTGTTGAGCTCCCGGGCAGTGCCCCCGGTGGAGACGATCTCGATGCCCAGCTCGACCAGGCCGCGGGCGAAATCGACGACCCCGGTTTTATCTGACACCGACAGCAGGGCCCGGGTGACCTGCACGTCAGCAGCCGCAGCGGGCTCGACGGTGCTCACCGAATCAGCACTCCCTTCCATCGGGCTCGGACTCTAGCGATCGATCAGGACCCGCCGGGGATGGGCGGCGTCGAAGCGGACCCGCCCGGCAGCCAGCAGCCGAACGGCCTCGGGCAACAGCGCGTGTTCGACGGTCTGCAGCTGCGCGAGAACGGCCTCGGCGGTCTCTACCCCGGGCAGCTCGATCGCACGCTGGAGCAGGATCGGGCCGGTGTCGACTCCGCCGTCAACGAAGAACACGGTCACTCCGAACACCTGGACCCCGTAATCAAGCGCCTGCTGCACCGCTCCGAGACCCGGGAAGGCCGGCAGCAGGGACGGGTGCACGTTGATCACCGCCTCGGGAAATGCGGCCAGGAACGCATCGCTGAGCAGCTGCATGTAGCCGGCCAGGACGACCAGCTCGACCCCCCGCTGCTGCAGCCAGGCGGCGATCGCACCGTCACGCCGATCGCGGTCACCATAGTCCCCAGCCGGGAAGGTGGCAGTGGCCACGCCGGCCATCCGGGCGCGCTCCAACGCGCGAGCGCCGGGCTTGTCGGAGGCGACGGCGACGAGCTCGACGCGGTCGCGACCGTGGGCATGGTCGATCAGCGCCTGCAGGTTGGTGCCGCCCCCGGAGGCGAGGACGGCGACCCTCATGCCGCGCGAAGCTTGGGAAAGCGCCCCCCGGTGGAGTGCAGTCGCCCGGAGTCCAGCAGCCCGTCGACGCGCCCGAGCACCTCCTCGGAGCGTAGGTGGGCAAAGCGGCCGTACCCCCCGAGCGCGTCATAGGCGTACTGAGCCACCACCTTGGAGCGGCCTCCGCGCAGGATCTCGACCGCCCGGGTGCGGCCGACCGGCGGGCGGG
>JALYZB010000439.1 GCA_030945945.1 Actinomycetota bacterium
CCACCGAGGAGGAGTTCGCTCGGGCCCAGGCCGTCCTCGACGCGCTGGAAACCGGCGAACGCGAGGCGGGCCGCGGGGCCCTGATGCTGGACGGATCGATGATCGACGAAGCCAGCCGCAAACTCGCTGCCCAGGTGATCGCCCGCGCGGCAGCTTCCGGAGCGGGCGGCGCCTGACCCGTGTATCTCACGCACAAGACGGTCACCAAGCCGCGTTAGCCATCGAGGCGACACCCAGGCCACGGCCGGCCGTGACCGGCGAAACGGTCGCGCTCTTCGACCGTCTCCCGCCCACCATCATCCACGGCGGCCGAACCTTCACGCGACAGCCACCGCGCAGAGGAGTGAGCCGGGCCGGGCTTGGCGGAGACCCGACGCACTGCTTGGCCTGGATCCTTCCCTTGCGCTCGCGCAGTGCGGCTGACCCATCAGCCGCTCAACCCGCTCACCTGCGGCCCTGACGCCCTCGAGGGGCGACCGCTCGCGGCACGAACCCGACGAGCTAACGAGGCGCTCGTCCGCGCCGGCGCTGCTCCCGGCGGGCCGGCGCTTGTGCATCGCCGCGGAGGATGTCCCGGCGCGGACGCTCGCTCTAGGGATAGAACGCGCCAGCCCCCGAGCTCGTCGTCGACGCCACCCTCCGACAGGCTCGGACGTGCCTCTGGGAAAGCGGGTGAGGCTCCAGGCCACCGCTGCCGGCGCACGCTTGCGCCTTTGCTCAGGAGCGCGGGTGGCCAACCCGTTGGACTCGCCAAGGCTCGCTGCCTCGTACGGTGGTCCGTGGGTGACAGCCGTCGCCGGCATTTGATGCCCGGCCCTGATGCCCAACCAGAGTCGCCATGGTGCTTTGATCTCTGGAGGAACCTGATCCCCCGCAAAGACGGGCGATCAACGAAATGGAGCTAGCGAGACTCGAACTCGCGACCTCCTGGGTGCGATCCAGGCGCTCTCCCAACTGAGCTATAGCCCCGCGCGGCGGCACAAGCCGCACGATCGTCCGAGAGTCTAACCTCGCTCTGGCGACGGTGCGGGTCCCGTAATGCTGATCCCAGAGTTGTTACATCGGGCGAGAGCGTAAATACGCTCAGCATGTGCCGCCCGGGCTTCGGTCTCGTCGTCCGTCAGGCCGGTCAGACCCTCGCCGCGACGCCACCGGCTGCTGGATGCGGTCGTTGCCCGTGGCGGGCGCGATCTCCTAAGAGCACGTTGCCGTCCAGCGTCAGGCGATCACGATGACCTCACCGGGCTGACCACCCACGGGCACTTCCAGGAGCTGCTCAGCGCTGAGATATATCAGGTCCGGCGATATACGTTCCCAGTCGACCTTGTGATGGACATCGACAACTTCAAGTCCGTCGACAACGGCTACGGTCATCAGCAGAGCGACCCACCGATCCGCCGGCCCGTACGTGATCGCCGAACGCGTCCGGGAGACGATCGCGGTCCGAGATCCCGCCGATCGGCTCAGAAGGCGTCCTGGAGGGTGACCGCTAGCTTTGGCAGGGCCACCACCGCCGAGGGCGACAAGAACAGTCTCATCGCGGCCGCCGACGGCGTCTTGTACGCCGCTAAGCAGGAGGGCAGGAACCGCACGGTGCGCGACCGCCGAACTCCTCGGCGACCGCGTCCCAGGGACCGAATCGGACGCCTGATCGAGGTCTGGTCCGACTGGGCGCGGTGGCCCGGAATGTGGCCGCGATGTCTACTACGCTGTGCGACATGGGTCTCCTCGACGACGCAATCCGCGAGCATCTTGACCTACAGCGCCGGCGTGGCGCCGACCCCACCGAGGTCGAGCGTTCCGAACGTGAGGCGCTCGGTCCCGCCCGGCGCACGCCCGAGCGTGTTTCCGGCGATGACTCCGAGCGCGACCCGGGTGCCGCGCCTGAGCTCGGCGGCGCGCCGGGGGCCATCTATGACGATGGCCTCGTCAGTCCGGACGAGCCCGCCGAGGCAGCCTTCGCGCCCGCTGAGCCGGACGTCGACGATCCCTCCGCCTCCGCCCGCACGCCCGAGGAGTCCCACCCGATCGGGTCGGACCACTCCACCCTGCCCGGCCCCGTCTCCGAGGACGACGAGCCGAGTTGGAGCTATGACGAACCGTCCGCCGGGCCCGAGCTGAAGACCGAACCGCAGGAGGGTCTCGTGCCCCCACCGCACCGGGCGGACTCCGCGCGGCTGGACGATGACGGCGATCACACCGCCGAATATGACGTCGCGCCCGCCCTCGACTCCGAGCACCGCGCCGCACCTCCTCTGACCGACGTCGAGGCTGAGGCGGCGGACGAGCGCAGTGCGCCTGCGCGTGCGGACCCGCACGAGCACCCTGCGGTGCCCGCCGAGGACGAGGATGTGCTGGAGGAGACCCCCGAGTTCCTCCAGGACACGCCGGACCACGATCGGCTCTGGTTCGAGCAGCGCCCGCCCAAGGACTTCGACTTCGACGGTTGAGGAGTTGGCGCGCCAGCGCCGACGGCTACATTCGGAAGACGCCGTAGCGCACGTCGCCCAGCGGAGCATTGGCCGCCGCCGCCAGTCCGAGGCCGAGCACGTCGCGCGTATCACGCGGGTCGATCACGCCGTCGTCCCAGAGCCGAGCGGTCGCGTAGTAGGGGTGCCCCTGCTCCTCGTACTGCTCGCGCAGCGCAGCACCGGTCTCGGCCTGCCCGACCTCGGTCATGACCGCCGCCGCCTGCTCGCCGCCCATCACCGAGATCCGGGCGCCCGGCCACATCCACAGCATCCGCGGGGAGTACGCACGACCGCACATGCCGTAGTTGCCGGCGCCAAACGAGCCGCCGACGATGACGGTGAACTTCGGTACCCGGGCCGTGGACACTGCAGTCACCATCTTGGCGCCGTGTTTGGCGATCCCGCCCGCCTCGTAGTCGCGGCCGACCATGAAGCCCGCGATGTTCTGGAGGAACACGAGCGGGATCCGCCGCTGGTCGCACAGCTCGATGAAGTGCGCGCCCTTGAGCGCGCTCTCGGAGAACAGGATGCCGTTATTGGCCAAGATGCCGACCGGGTGGCCGTGGATGTGAGCGAACCCGCAGACCAGCGTCGCGCCGTACAGCGCCTTGAACTCGTGCCAGCGCGAGCCGTCGACGATCCGCGCGATGACCTCTCGAGCGTCGTACGGACGCCGCAGATCGGTAGGTAGGACCCCGAGCAGCTCAGCCGGGTTGACTGCGGGCGCCTCAGACGCGTTGCGCTCCCACGGGGCCGGCGGCCGCGGGGCGACGGTGGCCACGATGTCACGCACGATCTGCAGCGCGTGAGCATCGTTCTCGGCGAGGTGATCGGTCACCCCCGACGTGCGGGAGTGCAGCTCGCCGCCGCCAAGCTCCTCGGCGCTGACCTCCTCGCCGGTGGCCGCCCTGACCAGCGGCGGGCCGCCAAGGAAGATCGTTCCCTGCCCGCGGACGATCACGGTCTCGTCGCTCATCGCGGGGACGTAGGCGCCCCCCGCCGTGCAGGAGCCGAGCACGGCGGCGATCTGGGGGATCTCGGCGGCGGACATTGTCGCCTGGTTGAAGAAGATGCGGCCGAAATGCTCGCGGTCGGGAAAGACCTCGTCCTGGCGGGGGAGGAAGGCGCCGCCGGAGTCCACGAGATAGATGCAAGGCAGCCGGTTGTGCAGCGCGACCTCTTGTGCCCGGAGGTGCTTCTTGACCGTCATCGGGTAGTAGGTGCCGCCCTTGACGGTCGCGTCGTTGGCGACGATCACGCACTCGCGTCCGCTCACCCGGCCGATGCCGGTAATGATGCCTGCGCCCGGCGCCTGGCCGTCGTAGAGGCCGTGGGCGGCCAGCGGGGACAGCTCGAGGAACGGCGTGCCGGGGTCCAGCAGGCGGTCGACCCGATCGCGCGGCAGCAGCTTGCCACGGCTGAGATGCCGCTCGCGCGCCCGCTCGCCCCCCCCGGCGATGACACGATCGAGCTCTGAGCGCAGGTCTGCGCAGAGCGCCTCGTTGGCGGCCAGGTTGGCGCGGAACTCCTCCGTGCCCGGCCGGGCCTCGCTTCCCAGGACCCTCATCCGGACGCCTCGACTCTGGCCAACAGTCGATCGACGACCACGCGATCTCCCACCGCCACGCTGACCTCGGTCACCACGCCGTCGACGGGTGCGGTCATCACGAGCTCCATCTTCATCGACTCCAGGACGACCAGCGGGTCACCGGCGCACACCGTCTGCCCGGCGCTGGCCGGCACGAGCAGGACCGAGCCAGGCATCGGGGCGCGAAGGTCCCCGTCGGCATGCGCGTCCTGTGCCTCATCGGCAGCGCTGGCCCGGACCGCCCATGCCCCGCCCCCGGTCGCCACCCAGGTTACCTCGCCGTCGCGCGCATACCGCCATTCGCGGCGCTCGCCACCGATCGTGAGCAGCAGGGCGCCGGGCTCAGCGACGACCGGCGCATAGGCCGCCGGCGGCTGGGCGGCGAACTCCAGCGGCGACCCGCCCGCGATCGCCAATCGCCACCAGGATCCCGTCCGCCGCCCCGAGAGCCGCCAGCCGTCGGTGCGAGCAAACGGATCGCTGCCGTCGGCATGCTCGCCGGCCAGGTTCACGAGGGCTGCCGCGAGCGCGATCGTCTCGGGCTCCGGGCCACCCGCCGGGATCGTCTCGCGCTCGATCAATGCGGTGTCCAAGGCGCCGTCGCGCACCGCCGGGACCGCGATCAGGTCGCGCAGGAAGGCGGTGGTCGTGGTCAGACCGAGAATCGCCGTACCGGCCAGCGCGCGGTCGAGCTCCCCCAGCGCGCGCGCGCGATCGGGGCCGTGGACGATCACCTTGGCCAGCAGCGAGTCATAGCTGGTGTCAATCTCTGAGCCGGTCTCGATCGCATCGTCGACCCGCGCCCCGCGCGGACGGTGGTAGGCGAGCACGCGGCCAGTGGTAGGCAGAAAGCCCTGGGCGGCGTCCTCGGCGGTGATTCTCGCCTCGATCGCATGCCCGGTCAGGGTGACCTGCTCCTGGGTGAGCGTCAATTGTTCGTCGGCCGCAACCCGCAGCTGCAGCTCGACGAGGTCCAGCCCGGTGACCATCTCGGTGACTGGGTGCTCGACCTGCAGCCGGGCGTTCATTTCCAGGAAGTAGTGCTCGGCCGGGTCCTCGGCGGCGGCGATGAACTCAACCGTGCCGGCGCCCTCGTAGCCTGAGGCTCGGGCCAGGGCGATCGCCTCGCCTCCCAGCTGATCGCGCAGAGCGGGGGTCACGACCGGGGACGGCGCCTCCTCGATGACCTTCTGATGGCGGCGCTGTAGCGAGCATTCGCGCTCGCCGAGATGCAGCACCGTGCCGTGGGCATCGGCGATGATCTGCACCTCGATGTGGCGGGCGCGGGGCAGGAATCGCTCGATGAACACGCGGTCGTCGCCGAAGCCGGCCTGCGCCTCGCGCCGGGCCGAGGCGAGCGCCGCGGCCAGCTCGCCCGGGGCATTGACGACCCGCATGCCACGTCCCCCGCCGCCCGCCGCCGCCTTGACGAGCAGTGGATAGGAGGCCACGGCGCCGTCCGCTGCGGCCTGCGCCTCGCTGAAGGTCGGCACGATCGGCAGCCCGGCCCGCTGGGCGGCGGCCTTGGCCTGGAGCTTGTCGGCCATCAGTGCGGCGGCGTCAGACGGTGGGCCGACGAACGCAATCCCAGCCGCGATGCACGCCCGGGCAAGCTCAGGGTTCTCGGACAGGAAGCCGTAGCCGGGATGCACGGCATCGGCGCCCGAGCGCGCGCACGCGTCGAGGATTGCGTCGATCTCCAGATACGAGCTGATCGGGGTCGCTTGGCCAGCCTCACGAACGTGCGGTGCACCGCGGTCGACCTGAGTGAACACGGCCACCGACCCGATCCCGAGCCGATCACAGGTGCGGATCACCCGTCGCGCGATCTCGCCCCGATTGGCGATCAGTACCCGCGCGAACATCACCGGTGCCAGTCGATCGGGCCCGCCACGAGGGTGTGGCTGCCCAGCTCGCGCCCCAACTGCTTCTGCGCCCGCCGCGAGCAGGCGATCAGTGCGGGCAGATTAATTCCGGTCGGCACGCCGGACTCGTGCAGCATCGAGACGACATCCTCGGTGGCGACGTTGCCGGTCGCTCCCGGTGGCACCGGACAGCCACCGAGCTCGCCAAAGCTCGACTCAAATGAGCTCACCCCCGCCTCCAGCGCGGCGTACACGTTGGCCAGTCCCTGCCCGCGCGTGTTATGGAAGTGAGCGGTGAGCTCCACGCCGGGCAGCGCATGGCCGGCGGCAGCGAAGAACGCGCGCACCTGCCGCGGGTTGGCCATCCCGGTGGTGTCCCCGAAGCCGATCTCCTGCGCGCCGGCGGCCCCGAGCCGGGCGGCGATTGCGAATACGCGCTCGGGGTCGACGCGACCTTCGTAGGGACAGCCGAACGCGACCGAGATCACCGCCTCGCAGCGCAGGCCCTCGCCACGGGCGCGGGGCAGCACGCGTTCCAGCGCGGTCAGGGACTCCTCCACCGAGCGGTTGACGTTGTGGCGGTTGTGGCTCTCGGAGGCCGACATGAACACGTTGATCTCGTCAAAGTGCTCGCGCAGCGCCAGGGCGTTGTTCAGCCCGCGCTCGTTGGGGACCAGGACGCTGCGGCTGACCGTGTCAGGCACGTCGATCGCGGTCAACACCTCATCGGCGTCCGCGAGCTGGGGAATCACGTCGGCGCGCACGAAGCTGGTGATCTCCAATCGCTCAAGGCCGGTGCGGGCCAGCGCCTCGATCAGCGCCACCTTGACCGCGGTGGGGATCACCTCGGGCTCGTTCTGAAATCCGTCACGCGGCCCCACCTCGCGAATCCGCGCGGCCGTGGGAAGGGGGAGAAGTGCCTCGCTCATGCCTGACCTCGCCCCGCGCCTCGCAAGCGCTCAGGCACCGATTGCTCTCGCGATCACCATCTGCTGGACCTCGTCGGTTCCCTCGCCGATGGTGAGGATCTTGGCGTCGCGGTAGAAGCGGCACACCGGGTACTCCTCGATGTAGCCGTAACCGCCGTGGATCTGCACGGCCTCCTCGGTCGCGCGCACGGCCAGGCGGCCGGTCTTGAGCTTGGCCTGGGCGGCAGTGAGGCTGAACGGCTTGCCCTCGTCCTTGAGCCATGCCGCCTTGTAGGTAAGCAGCCGGGCGGCCTCGATCTCGGCCGAGAGGTCGGCGAGCTTGGCCTGGATGACCTGGAACTTGGCGATCGGGCGGCCGAACGCTCGGCGCTCCTTGGCGTAGGCGAGCGCCTCGTCCAGCGCGCCCTGCGCGAGGCCGACGCCCATCGCGGCGACCCCGATCCGCCCGATGTCCAGAACGTGCAGGAACTGCTTGAAGCCCTCGCCGCGCCGGCCGAGCAGACTCTGCTCGGGGACGGTGCAGTCGATGAAGGTCAGCGGTCGCGTGTCCGATGCGTTCCAGCCCATCTTGCGGTAGGGCTCGCCCGGCTCGTAACCGGGGGTACCGTTGGCGACCAGAAAGTTGGAGATCTCGTGACCGTCGCCGCCACCCCCGGCGCCGCCCGTTGTCGCGGTCAGGCTGACCACGCCCGATATGTCGGTCCCGGCATTGGTGATGAACTGCTTGGCGCCGTTGATCACCCAGTGGTCGTCGCGCAGAACCGCGCGGGTCTTGACGTTGCCCGCATCGGACCCGGCCTCGGGCTCGGTCAGCCCGAACGCGCCGAGGACCTCGCCGGAACAGAGCCGCGGCAGCCACTGCTGCTTCTGCGCGTCAGAGCCGAACAGGTAGATCGGTTGGGTCCCCAGCGAGGTGTGGGCACAGAGCGTGATGGCGACGCTCGAGTCGACTCGGGTGAGCTCCTCGACGGCGATCGCGTACTGCAGCGTCGTGCCGCCGGCCCCGCCGACGGACTCCGGGAACGGGATCCCCATCCAGCCCAGCCCGGCCATCTTGGAGACCAGGTCATACGGGAACGCCTTGGTCCGGTCCAGCTCGCCGGCCACGGGGCCAACTTCGGCCCGGGCGAAATCGCGCACCGTGCGCTGCAGCATGTGGGTGTCGTCGTCGAGCGCGAACTGCATCGACGCAATATACCGAATGTTACTTCGGATTTCGAATGGGGATTCGAACAAGATGATTTGAAGTAGTTAGCATTCACCCCATGGCTCCTCGGCCGACACGTCCCGCTCTGCGCGTCCGCTATGACCGGCGGCGCCGGGAGATGGTGTTCGCGGCGGCCAAGGTGTTCGCGACTCGGGGCTATGACCAGACGACGATGCAGGACCTCGCGCGCTCGATGGGCCTGGCCACCGGCGCCGTGTATCACTACTTCGGCTCCAAGGAGCAGCTACTGATCAGTATCTGCGATCAGCTGATTGAGCCGCTGCTCGCGCGCGCCCGTGAGATCGTCGTCGACGATGCCGCGCCGAGCGAGCACCTGCGTGCGCTCGTGCGCCTGTGGGTCGCCAACGTGATCGAGCACCGTGACCACATGCTCGTCTTCCAACAGGAGCGCCACACGATCGAGTCCGGAGCTCAGTGGCGCGGCGTGCGCGAGAGTCGCAAGGCGTTCGATCGCCTGATGGAGCACGTGCTCCAGGAGGCCGGCGCCCACGGACCGGTCGGCGCAGATCCCCGCCTCGCACACCTCGCGTTGCTGGGGATGGTCAACCACACCGCGCAGTGGTACCGCCCCCGGGGCCGCTTCGGTGCCGACGAGATCGCCGACGGCTACCTCGCGCTGTTAGTCAGCGCCGGATGACCGCCTGCAGCCGGTTGCCCGGCGCCACCAACCTCCATCGTCGATTCGCGGCAGGATCTCCTGCTCGCATAACACGCCAATCCCGACAAGCACAAGCTGCCGCACGACACCGACGAACGGCCGGTCGCGCATGGTCCGTCATGGGTCGGATGGTGATCACCGCGACCGGTAGGATGTCTCAGATCTCGACCGCCATCCTCACCGGCAGCTGCGGCTGTGGGGCCGTCCGCTTTGAACTCTCCGCGCCGCTGATCGGCGCCGCCTATTGCCACTGCACCCGCTGTCAGAAGCGGACCGGCACCGCCGTTCAGGCTTCGGCGAGGATCGCCGCCGCGTCGCTCACGATCACCAGTGGCGAGGCGGAGCTGCGCGACTGGACACCGCCGGGCGGTCTGGCGAAGTCTTTTTGCGGGATCTGCGGCTCCCATCTGTTCGGTCGCGATCCTGCGAGTGGCGACGTGGTAATCGTACGGATGGCAGCCGTCGACGGCGATCCGGTCGTCCGGCCGACGGCCCACCAGTTCGTCGCCTATGCGGCCCCGTGGGAGGAGATCCGCGATGATGGTCTGCCCCGCTTCGACGAGCGGCTGCCCGCGTAATAGCGAGCGCACCGCTGCGCGCGCTCGATCATGGCGCTCACCCTCACTCAGCGACTGATCGTCAATCCTGACTCGGCGATCGGCAGGTACCGGCCTGCCGCGCGGGTCGCGGCGATCAGCGGCATCATCTTCGTGTTCGCAGGTCTGGTCAAGTTCGTCTTTCACCATTGGGAGCTCCACGCGTTTCGCAGCTTCGGCCTGCCGTGGCCGTCAGCGCTGGAAATCCTCGCCGGCGTACTGGAGATGATCGGCGGCGTGCTGCTGGTACTGCGCCGCTGGGTGGTTCCGGCCGCCGGCCTGCTCGCGGGGACGATGGTCGTCGCGATCGCCGCCTCCGGAATCGGTCACGGGGACGTGATCCCGAGCCTCACCTTGGCACCGGCGCTGCTGATCGCGATGGTCTACCTGCTCGCCGCGGCGAGGACTCGCCGGGGCTAGC
>JALYZB010000450.1 GCA_030945945.1 Actinomycetota bacterium
GTGTTGAACGAGTCGAGCTCGAGCAGCCCCGCGACGCTGTGCACGCCGCGGGCGCGAGGACCGAGTTGATCTCGCTAGAGGCCGGGGAGATCCAAGCGATGGATCACGACCTCGAACCAGCCAAGAAGATCCCCGTCGACAAAGCGATCGGTGACGCATCGGTTGATGATTACGACGGGCTGATCTTGCCGGGAGGGGTCGCTAACCCCGACAACCTCCGTCAAGACGAGAACGTCATCTCATTCCTCCAGGCGTTCTTTGAGACCGGCAAGCCGGTCGGGGTGATCTGCCACGGCCCCTGGACGCTCGTCGTGGCCGATCTCGTCCGCGGCCGGACGCTCACATCGTTCCCGAGCATCCGCACCGACATCCGCAACGCTGGCGGCAACGTCGTCGACGAAGAGGTCGTCGTGGATCAGGGCCTTGTGTCCTCGCGCAACCCCGATGATCTGCCGGCGTTCTGCGCCAAGATCGTCGAGGAGTTCGCCGAAGGCAAGCACAAGGTCTCCAATGAAGGCGCGACGGCCGCTTAGCGCCGAGGCCCGTTTCATCCTCGATCTGAACGGTCGCACTGAGCTTCGCAGAGGCTCGCGGTAAACGGCCCGCGCGCTCATCAACGGCGCGCTGGCCACGGCCGTTCGATTTGAACACGCGGTAGGCCAACCCCCGTGTCCTGTGCGCCTGAGCGCCCGTGCGCGGGCAAGTCCGCCCAGATCTCCCGCACCAACACTGTCGCAATCGGCGCGCGATGAGTCGTATCTGCGTGCACGCGGCCGCGCTTCTGCGGGTACTGATCGACTATGGACGACACGCTGTCCCGCGCCTCGCTGGCGCTTATTGGCGTTGGTCTCTCGCCGCCGCTGCGGCCCGCGTGCTTGCCGAGGGCTGACCGCCTCCCTCAGATCAAAGGACCCCATGAGCACCGACACCCCCCAAGTTGCCGTTATCACCGGAGCGTCGAGCGGCATCGGCGAGGCCACCGCTCGCGCGTTGGCCGATGCCGGGATGCAGGTTGCCCTGCTCGCCCGCCGCAAGGATAAGGTCGACGCGCTCGCCCAGGAGCTGTCGAGCAGCGGCCGCCGAGCGATCGCGATCGAGGCGGATGTCACCGATCGCGATTCGCTCCTGGCCGCCGCGGCCGTCGTGCGCGAGGAGCTCGGAGGCGCTGATGTGCTGATCAACAACGCCGGTCAGATGTTGCTGGCCCCGTTCTCCGCCGATCAGGCGGAGGAGACGCGGCGGATGGTGGAGACCAACCTGCTGGGCGCGATGACCGCCACCGAGGTGTTCCTCGACCAACTGCGCGACGGCGGCGGGGACCTGGTGAACATCTCCTCGGTTGCGGGTCGGACCGCCAAGCCCGGCAGCTCTGTCTACAACGCGACGAAATGGGGTCTCAATGGCTGGTCAGAAGCTCTGCGTCAGGAGCTACAGCCTGACGTGCGGGTGATCGTGATCGAGCCCGGCGCGGTCGCAACCGAGCTCACCAACCACATCACTCACGAGGAGTCCCAGCAGGCGTCCGAGCAGATGTATTCCGACGTCGACGCAATCTCCCCTAACGAGATCGCCGCCGTGATCGCCTTCGCCGTCGGGCGGCCGCGTGGGGTCTCACTGAGCGAGATCCTCGTCCGGCCCACCAGGCAGCCCTTGTAGGCCCGGCGCTTTCCTTCATCCACACCACAGAAACGGAGCTCCACCATGGCTGAGGTCACCGCCCACCACGGGCTGTTTCGCAACACGAATCTGCACGTCGACGACACGGGAGGGTCGGGCCGTCCGGTCGTGCTCATCCACGGCTGGCCGCTGTCAGGCGAATCCTGGTCTGAGCAGGTCCCGGCCCTCCGGGACGCCGGCTATCGCGTCATCACCTATGACCGGCGCGGGTTCGGGCGCAGCGACAAGCCCGGCAAGGGCTATGACTACGACACACTCACCGAGGACCTCCACACGTTGCTCGAGGAGCTCGATGTCTCCGACGCGACGCTCGTCGGGTTCTCGATGGGCGGCGGGGAGGTGGCGCGCTACTTCACCAAGTACGGCACCGACCGCGTGCACAGCGTCGTGTTCGCCTCCGCAGTGCCCCCCTATCTGATGAAGGGTGACGACAACCCCGAGGGGCCGCTGACCCCCGAGGCGGCTGAGCAGATGACGCAGGGCCTCACCGATGACGAGGCCGGGTTCTATGACCAGTTCGTGACCGAGTTCTTCTTCGCCAACGGCACGCTAAAGGTGTCCGAGGCCCAGCGCGGGGAGGCGCTTGCGCTCACCCGTCAAGCCGACAAGAAGGCGGCGCTGGGGTGCATGGAGGCATTCGGGACCACCGACTTCCGCGACGATCTGCCCAAGGTCACGGTGCCCGTCCTGATCATCCACGGCGACAGCGATGGCACGGTCCCCTACGAGGGGTCAGGCAAGCGCACCCATGAAGCGATCGCCGGCAGCCAGGTCCACGTCATCGCCGACGCGCCGCACGGCTGCAACGTAAGCCACGCGGACGAGTTCAACCGCGTGCTGCTCGAGTTCATCGCCCGCTAACGCGGAGCGTCGACGGCCCCACGACCGGCCCCGAGCGGCGATCCGCCCGGGGCCGGCGCGCGGCGCTCGTACCAAGGGGCGGTCTCAAAGGGTTCAAAAGGTTGGCGTGCAGAGTTTGGTCGCCTCCGTGGAGATTGTGGTTCACCAATGTGGAGGCTCTCCAAATCTCTTCTGGCCGGCACCACGCTTCCGGTTTGGCGCCAATCGGGCGGTCCTGATTTAACCGCCGCGGACAGGCAATCCCGGAACCGCGAGCAAGGCTCGGGGTGCGAAGAAAGCAGGGCGCTGGAGTGCACCCAGGACTTCTACCGCTCCTCGCCAAATCCGCGAGTCCGAGCCCCGAGCTTGCCTCCGCAGAGCACGGCCGCCTCGGGTAACGTCGGAGCCCTGCTTGCGGCGACGAGGAGGACTGTGCTTCGCGGTTCGCACGGCTGTGGGCGGGGCGGCAGGCAGGTGTGCCACGGGGTTCGCCCTGTCACGGTCGGGTGTCGGTGG
>JALYZB010000453.1 GCA_030945945.1 Actinomycetota bacterium
CGGTGATCCGGCCCACGGCGCGGTCGGGGGGCGCGGGAGCCGGCGCGAGCACACCCGCGCGGGCGAGGTGCCCGATCACCGCCCGGGCGGCGTCGGGATCGGCGCCCCCGCCGCGCTGGCCGGGCTCGGTGATCAGCGCCGCGAGGTCGCGGACGGGGACGTCGTAGCGCCCGTCGGCGCCGGCCCAGTTGAGCTTCTCACCGACCCGCTGCAGAGCTTGGAACGAGACCTTGGCGCGCTGGATGAAGAACACGTGCAGGCCCTTGTCGCGCTGCTCGGCCAGCAGCAGGCACCGAGCGGGGCGCCCGTCACGCCCGGCGCGGCCGGCCTCCTGGTAGTAGGCCTCCAGCGAGCCGGGCACCGAGGCGTGGACGACCGTGCGCACATCGGCCTTGTCAATGCCCATTCCGAACGCGTTGGTGGCGACGATCACCCGCACGTCGCCGGACATGAACCGCTCCTGGTTCGCAGCGCGGCTGGCCCGGTCCATGCCCGCGTGGTAGGCGAGAGCCGGCTCGCCGAGGGTCGTACGCAATACGCCGGCCAGCTTTTCGCTGGTTCCCCGCGTGCCTGCGTAGACGATCGCGGGCAGCGCGCCGGTTTCGCTGAGGGCTGCGGCCAGCCGCTGCTCCTTGTCCACGCCGCCGCGGCACGGGACCACGACGAAGCTGAGGTTGGGACGATCAAAGCCGGTGGTTATGCGCACCGGCTCTCGCAGCCGCAGACGGCGCACGATGTCATCGGCCACCGTGGGGGTCGCGGTCGCGGTCAGCGCCAGGGTGGCGCGGGCCCCCACCGCGGAGGCCGCGTCGGCGAGCGTGAAGTAGTCCGGACGGAAGTCGTGGCCCCACTGGGACACACAGTGCGCCTCGTCGACGACGAACAGGCCGACGCGGCAGGCGGCCATCGCGGCCGCGAACGCCGGGGCGCCGAACCGCTCGGGGGCCACGTAGAGCAGCCGCAGCTCACCCGCCCGCGCACGCTGGAGGACGGCCGCGTTGACCTCCTGGCCGTGCTGCGCGTTGATCAGGCCCACGCGGCCGGGAGCGACACGCTCCAACGCGCTGACCTGGTCCTGCATGAGCGAGACCAGCGGTGAGACGACGATCGTCAGGTCATCGCGCATCAGCGCGGGCAGTTGGTAGCAGAGGCTCTTGCCCGACCCGGTCGGCATCACGACCAACGCGTCGCGGTCGGCCAAGCCCGCCTGGACCGCCTCAGTCTGACCAGGCCGAAAGGCGTTGAAGCCAAAGCGCTGCTGGAGGGCTTCGCGCAGGTTCATGGGTCGGCCGACGATAGCGATGGGGGCGGCCGGTCAGCCGCCCCCATCGAGACGTCGCGACATCCAGAGCGTGTGCGTGTGGATCTTGCGAACCTTCTGGCAGCCGTGCGTCCTCGCGTTGCGCATCCCGAAGACGTTCACGAAGGCGGCGTTCTGCCGGCCTGACCCCCGGTTGACGTACACCACGAGGCCGGGGCGTAGATCCGGTTATGGCCGGCCGAACCACCGAACAGGTGATCCCGCCGGTGCCGGCGTAGATCGTGTACCGCGCAGTCCGAGGATCCGGTCGGCCCGGCGCGTGCCGACAATCCGGTCGGGACCATTGGTTCCGACGGAGCCGTCAGGGCAGGCATTCAGATTGCCACCGCCACCGGGGTGAAGTGAACATGCGCGCACTGGTGGCGCTCCAGCCAGCGTCTGACCTCGAGCCTGGAGTGCGTGGATCGTTGTCCAGCACGACGGTCCGCGGCCGGCGTGGATGGGCCTTCACGAGCCGGTCAGAACAGAAGGATTCTTTGGTGGCTGTAGCGCGGGTAACAGGAGCCGCTCACCCCCCGGAGGTGGGCGAGAGGAAGCTCTCGGGAGGGAAGGTGAGCTACGACCAGCGCCGAGATACCGGAAAATCGGGACGCTAGGCCCGGACGAGCGGCAGTGCGGACTCGAGCGCGAACTTGCCGCCCGACTCCTCAGTCCCGGCCAGCGGGTACTCGCCGCTGAAGCACGCGTCGCAGTGATCCTCGCGGCGCTGGCCGACGGCCTCGTAGACGCCCGCCAGCGAGAGGTAGTGCAGCGTGTCGGCTCCGACCTCGGCCGCCACCTCGGCGACGGTCCGGCCGTGGGCGATCATCTCCTCGCGCGTGGACATGTCGATGCCGTAATGACACGGATGCTTGATCGGTGGCGCGGAGATCCGTAGGTGCACCTCCGCGGCGCCGGCGTCGCGCAGCATGTGGACGATCTGCCGGGTGGTGTTCCCGCGCACGATCGAATCATCGACAACGACCAGCCGCTGGCCCTCGACCACCTCGCGCAGCGGGTTGAACTTCAACCGCAGGCCCTGCCGGCGCAGCTCCTGGCCGGGCTGGATGAAGGTTCGTGCAACGTAGCGGTTCTTGATGAAGCCGTCGTCCTGGGGGAGTTTGGCGGCCCGCGCCAACCCGCGCGCGGCAGCATTGCCGGAGTCCGGGACCGGGATCACGAGGTCGGCCTCAACGGGCGCTTCACGCCACAGGATCTCGCCCATCTTGGCGCGGGCGACCTGCAGCCTGGTGCCGGCCATCTTGGAGTCCGGGCGGGCGAAGTAGATGTACTCGAACACGCAGAAGGCGTGGCGCTCGTCACCGGCGACCAGGCGGGTCTTGATCCCCTTCTCGGTGAGGGTGACGACCTCCCCAGGCATGACGTCGCGCAGGAATGTCGCGCCGATGAGATCAAACGCACATGACTCGCTGGCGACGCAGTAGGAGGGCTGGGCGCCAAGCGGATCCTCGATCATCCCGAGTGCGAGCGGGCGCAGCCCGTGGGGGTCGCGGAAGGCCACGACCGCCTCGTCAGTGACCACGACGGTCGAGAACGCGCCCTTGAGCCGGGGCAGCACGTCGGCCACGGCGTCCTCGATGCACTCAGCGGGATGGGTGGCCAGCAGCGCGGCGATGATCTCGGAGTCCGAGGTGGAGCGGAAGGGGACGTGGCGTCCCCGCAGCTCGGCGTGTAGCTCGACGGCGTTGATCAGGTTCCCGTTGTGGGCCAGCGCGAGCGTGCGGCGATCGTCGCGGACGATTGGCTGTGCGTTCTCCCAGTCCGAGGAGCCCGTCGTCGAGTAGCGGACGTGGCCGATCGCCATCTCGCCGACGAACGAGCGCAGCGTGTGCTCGTCGAAGACCTGAGAGACCAGGCCCTGGTCGCGGATAGCGATGATGTTGCCCCCGCGCGAGGCGGTCGCAATCCCCGCTGACTCCTGGCCGCGGTGCTGAAGCGCGTATAGCGCGAAGTACGTGAGTCGAGCGACGTCGTGTCCAGGACCGTAGATCCCGAAAACGCCGCACTCGTCGCGTGGACCGTCGCGGTCGTCGAGTGGGGAGTCCATTCTCAGAGGCCTGGGGCCAAGGCTAGCAACGGGCTCACAGGAATCCGAGCAGCCCGCGCTCGCGGGCGTCGGAGAGCTCGCAAACCGGCAGGTCGAGCAGCCCGCGGATCTCGAGTCGCTCACCCCCGACCCGGCCGATCACCGTCCCCCCGGGCAGGGAGGCCAGTGCCGCCTCGTCGCCGGAGACGATGAACGCCCGGCCGGGTGCCTCGCCGAACGGGTCGATCCCCGCGGGAAGCGTGACTCGGGCGCCGATCCCGGCCGCGCCGCCGGCCAGGCAGGCCTCGGCCAGCGCGACGGCGAGGCCGCCCTCGGCGACGTCGTGCGCACTGGCCAGCGCCTCGGCGCGCACCGCGTCGCGGACCACGCGGTGCGTGGCGCGGATCGCCTCGGGAT
>JALYZB010000004.1 GCA_030945945.1 Actinomycetota bacterium
GCCACCGCATCGTCGGCTACGGCACGCTGCTTGAGGGAAGCGAGCGCTGGCGCGCCGAGGGGTACGTTCACCCTGATGCGTTCGGGCGCGGGATCGGCAAGCTGATCGCGACCGGGCTCGAAGAGGAAGCGACTCGCCGTGGGGCCCGCAGGATTCAAAACAGCGTCATGGAACCGGACTCCGCCGCTCGCAGGCTGCTCGAGTCGCTCGGCTACGGTGCGGTGCGCGTCTTCCGCGAGCTGCGCATCCAGATGGAGGCGCCGCCGCTGGCACCCGAGTGGCCGGACGGGCTGCGCGTCGTCCCGTTCGACTCGGAGCATGACGCGCTTGAGTTCCACGCCGCGCATCAGGAGGCATTCGCGGATCACTGGGACTACACGCCGCGTGACTTTGAATCGTGGTCAAAGACCCACCTCGGGAGCGGGCGCTTTGACCCGACGCTCTGGTGCGTCGTCCGCGCCGGGACTGAAATCGCCGCCGGGACCATCTGCACGGGCGACACGTACGGCGGCGGCTGGGTCCACGCGCTCTTCACGCGTCGCCCGTGGCGCAAGCAGGGCGTGGGCGCGGCGCTCCTCAACGACTCGTTCGGGCGCTTGTGGGAGCGCGATGAGCACAGCGTCGGGCTCGGCGTCGATGCGGCGAGCGACACCGGCGCGTTCCGCCTCTACGAGCGCGCCGGGATGGCGCCCGTGCTCGGCTGGATGATGTACGAGAAGAAGATCGGCGATGCTGGATGAGCTACGCGCGCCGAGGCCCCGAGGCGGTCGCGGCGCCTGAGGGGTCTTGCAGCGATGTCCTTCTCGCGCGACACCAGCAGCGACGCCGCCACTGGCGGGAACGCTGCTTCCCATGCGATCCGGCAGCCAGGCGGAATGCCAACCGGACGACTGTCTCCACGAACTACCGGCCACGTCGTCGGCCTGCCTGGCCGACTTCGTGACTTCTGATCTGAGCCCGCCGTGATCTGCAGCGGCAGCGTCGGCCTCGTGACCGCTCTTGGGCGACAAACCCGCAGTCTCGTGCACGCTTGAGGACTGATTGAGTCCTGCAGCATTCAGCGGCTGTCGCGACCTGGCGGCGAGACCACTAGCCTGGGGTGATGCGTCGCAACGTCGGGCTGCTCGGTCTCTTGGTCGTGCTTGTGTCGCTGACGGTAGGTTGGTTAGTGACGTCGCCGGTGGTCAGGTCAACCGGGGGCTCACGGCGTCTGGCGATAAGCGGGTCGCGGCCGCACTCGCTGAGCGAGAGTTTGCAGCAGTGACGCTGCCGTCCGGCGCCGTGCCGGTCACGCGCGCGCCGGGGCTCGCGACGCATTCGCGCTTGACCCCTCCCGGGTCGCCGGACCTGAAGACCCTTTTGGACGCCCACCGCAGTTGGTCGGTATCCGGCGACCCCGCGTCGGTGATCGCGTTCATGACGGCACACGCCCCGGCTGGGACGAAGGTCAGCGGTACCGGCTCTGGCAGCGGGCCCGAGGAGGTCAGCCAGTCGGTGAGCCTCGCGCTGCGCCACCTCCCGGCGGGGGTGTATACGGAGGGTCTCACGATCAATGCCGCGAGCAACACCGCGGGTAAGAGCACGCTGAGCGTCGACTCCTGGGCTGCGTGGCTGCTGCCTCGGCCCACCTCTGAGCAGGTTCCGGCCGGGATCGGCGCGCTGACGGTGCTGGGTGATCTCGGCGATCGGGCGTACCCCGTGGCGACGGTCACTTCGCCGGGCCAGGTCACCGCCCTCGTCGGCCTGGTGAACAGGCAGCAGCGCGAGCAGCCTGGTGTGACGTCGTGTGCGCTAATTCTCTCGCCGCTGATCGACTTACGATTCCGCCGCGCCTCCGGTGCGCCGGTGTCGGCACGCGCGGTCGAAGACGGATGCTTCGGCTTGAAGTTTACGCTCGGCGGCCACGCCCAGCCCGCGCTCGTGGAGGGCGTTAATCTCGCCGCTTGGCTGTGGACCCACCACATCCTGCCGCGGTGCGCGCGCGACAAGCTATCGGTATCGGCACAACCTCCAGGCCGGGCCGGTGGGATCGCCGATCGAGAAGTGACCATCCAGCTCCGTAATCGCTCGGGTGTCGTGTGTGGGGTGGCCGGGTTCCCCGTCGTCACGGGCCGACCCCGGATCTCGTTGCACGACCTCCGCCCCGACAGCTCCGGGGTCGTGTCGCTTGGACCCGGTCAGTCCGCCCAGTTCGCCCTGGCGTGGACTGATCCGAGTCGGCTCTGCGCCGGGCCCTCGACCGCGGAGCTGCAGATGTCGCTGCCACCGTCAACTGTTCCGTTCGACGTTTTTGCTGGGTCACCGCGTGATCCGTTTAAGCCGTGTGGCGCCGCCGTGGGGGTCGGCTCCTTCACCTTCGGGCTGTCGGGCTGATCGCCCCCTGCTTTCTGATTGAGCGCCACGAGCTCGGTTTGCGATGGAAGACCGGTTGCGAAGTGAGCTGATGAATGCGCCTTCGCTTTGCCCAGGAGGCCAGATCCCGTGCGTCTCGGCTTCGCCATAACCGCGCCTCGGTGCTTGGACGGTCGCTACTGACAGGCCGGACCGACGCAGTCTCTGGTGAGTTCGCCTGGCTGCCGCTTCCACGCAAAGGTAGAAGTCTCCGCAACCTCCGGCGCCTAACCTGAGACTTCCGCTTCCGACGAGACCCAGGCGCGGGCTCGGAACGGTGCGGCGTGGCACCAGGACCAAAGTGTCGCGTATCCCTCATCGCAGTCAGCGTGCAGAGA
>JALYZB010000040.1 GCA_030945945.1 Actinomycetota bacterium
CACTGGACGCGCTCGCCCCCGGGGCGCGTATCGGCACCAGCAGCCTGCGCCGGGCCGCGCAGCTGCGTGCGCTGCGGCCCGACCTGGAGATCGTCGCGCTGCGGGGCAACGTCGATACCCGCCTGCGCAAGCTCGCCGCCGGGGCGGCTGACGCGCTCGTGCTCGCCTACGCCGGACTGCAACGGCTTGGGCGCGAGGCCGAGGCCGGGGTGCTGCTCGACGCGCTGGTGCCCGCGGCCGGCCAGGGCGCGCTGGCCCTGGAGGCTCGCAGCGGCGCGATCGAGCCCGGGGCCCTGGCCTCGATCATCGATCCTGTCGCGACCGCCTGTCTGAACGCCGAGCGCACGCTCGTCCATGCCCTCGGAGCGTCATGTCACACCCCGGTCGGCGCTCATGCCGTGGCGATCGGCGGGGACCGCGTCGAGCTGACCGGCTGGGTCGGCCTGCCGGACGGTTCGGCGTGGCTGCATGACCGCGTGTTCGGGTCGCCCGCCGAGGCGGGGCTGCGCTGCGCCGAGCGGATGCTCGCCGCCGGGGCGGGGGACCTGCTGGCGCAGGCCGAGCGGCTGGTGGCGGCGTGACCGTCTACCTGGTCGGAGCCGGCCCCGGCGACCCCGGGCTGATGACAGCCCGAGCGCTGGAGCTGATCGCGCGTGCCGACGTCATCGTCCACGATCGCCTGATTCCCTCGACGGCGCTGGACGGCGCCCGGCCCGACGCCGAGCTGATCTACGCCGGTAAGGAGGGCGGCGGTCCATCCGTCGGCCAGGCCGAGATCACCGGCTGGTTGGTGAAGCACGGTCGCGCCGGCCGGGATGTCGTCCGCCTCAAGGGTGGCGATCCGTTCGTGTTCGGCCGGGGCGGTGAGGAGGCGCAGGATCTGCACGAGGCGGGTGTCCCGTTCGAGGTCGTGCCCGGAATCACCGCCGGCGTGGCGGCCGCCGCCTACGCGGGAATTCCCGTCACCCACCGTGACGCGGCCAGCGCCGTCGCCTTCCTGACCGGCCACGAGGATCCCGGCAAGCCCGATTCCGCCCTGGACTGGCCAGCGCTGGCCGCGTTTCCGGGGACCCTGGTGGTGTACATGGGCGTTCGCCAGCTGCCCGAGATCACCGAACGCCTGCGGGCAGGCGGGCGGGCCGCCGACGAGCCGGCCGCGGTCATCGAGCGCGGCACGCTGAGCGGGCAGCGGGTGGTGACCGCTACCCTGGAAACGATCGCCGGCGCCGCTGTGCAGGCCGGGATCCGCGCGCCGGCGATCTCGGTGTTCGGTGCTGTGGCCGCGCTGCGCGAGCAGCTGGCGTGGCTGGAGTCACGGCCGCTGGCCGGTCGCAGCGTTGCCGTGACCCGAGCGCGAGCTCAGGCCTCAGGTCTGGCCGCGCGGCTGCGCGAGCTCGGGGCCGAGGTGATCGAGACCCCGGTGATCCGGATCGCCTCGCTGCCGGGCCTCGCCCCGGAGATCGAGGGCTATGACCTCGTCTGCCTGACCAGCCCCAACGGAGTTCGCGAGCTGTTCGCCCGTCTCCACGCCGCCGGACGCGACGCCCGCGTGTTTCACGATGTGCGCGTGGCCGCGATCGGACCCGGGACGGCTGCCGCGCTGCGCGAGTACGGGCTGATCGCCGATGTCGTGCCCGAACGGTTCGTGGCCGAGGGCTTGGTCGAGGCGCTGGCCGATCTGCCGGTCACCCGGGCATTGGTCGCCCGGGCCGCGCAGGCGCGCGACGTGCTGCCCGACGCGTTGCGCGAGCGCGGGGCCGAGGTCGACGTCGTGGCGCTGTATGAGACCGTCGCCGACCCACTGACCGCCGCGGAGGTCGCGGCCGTGGGTCGCGTCGACTACGTCACCTTCACCTCATCCTCGACGGTGCGGTTCTTCTTCGCCGCCGCCGACGCGCTCGGTCCCGGCACGCGGCTGGCCAGTATCGGGCCCGTCACCACCCAGACTCTGCGTGAGCATGGCCGCGAACCCGATGTCGAGGCGCAGCGCCACGATATCGACGGGCTCCTCGCGGCGATCGTTGCCGACGCGTCGGCGCGATAGCTTCCCGATGGCCGATGCACCCCCGCCGATCGTCACGTTCCTGTCCGACTACGGTCTCGCCGACGATTTCGTCGGCGTCTGCCACGGCGTCATCGCGACGATCTGCCCCACCGCCCGGGTGATCGATCTCACCCACGGCATCCGTCGCCATGACGTCCGCGCCGGCGCTGTCGTGTTCGCCGAGGCGCTGGCGTTCATGCCGGTCGGTGGTGTCCACCTCGCGGTCGTCGATCCCGATGTCGGGGCGCAGCGACGCGCGGTCGCCCTTGGCCTCGACGACGGGCGCGTCCTCGTCGGGCCCGACAACGGGCTGTTGATGCTCGCCGCCGAGCAGGGGGGCGGCATCATCGCCGCGGCCGACATTGCGCGTTCCCAATTTCGCCTGGAGCCCGTCTCGGCGACCTTCCACGGGCGCGACATCTTCGCTCCCGTCGCCGCGGCGCTCGCCAACGGCGTCTCGGTGGCCGAGATCGGCGACCCGCTTGACCCCGCCGAGCTGGTCGGCCTCGAGCTCCCGGTCGCGACCATGCAGGACGGTGCGCTCGTCGCCCACGTCCGCTACGTGGACGGGTTCGGCAACCTCCAGCTCAACGCCGGCCATGAGGATCTCGCCGATTCGGGGCTCAAGCTCGGCCACACCGCCCTGGTCGCCCCGGACCTCGAGCGCGCGCTTCCGGCCCAGTACGCGCGTACCTTCGCCGACGTCGGGCGCGGGGAGCTGTTGCTCTACGAGGACGCCGCGCAGCGCTTGTCGATCGCGGTCAGCCACGGGGATGCGGCCGTGCGGCTCGGAGTCACGGTTGACGACGAGCTGCGCATCCGCCCGCAGTGAGCGACCTGGCCGCGGCGCCGGGCGAGCTCGGCCGGCCCCGGCTGCATCTGCGCAGCACCGACTCGACCAACTCCCGCGCCCAGGCCCTGGCGATCGCGGGAGCGCCGCACGGCACGCTGGTCACCACCGACGAACAGAGCGCGGGTCGGGGCCGGCAGGGCCGCGCCTGGACCGCCCCGGCCGGGCGGGCGCTCCTGTGCTCGGTCCTCGTGCGCGACCCACCCCGGCTGCTGCCGCTCGTCGCCGGGGTGGCCGTGGCCGACGTGGCCGGGGAGGCGGCGCAGCTCAAGTGGCCCAATGACGTGCTCGTCGCGGGGCGCAAGGTCGCGGGCATTCTCGTCGAGGGGCGCCCCCAGGAACGCTGGGCGGTGGTAGGCATCGGCCTCAACGTGGCCGTCCGTCCCGGGGACTTCCCGGTCGAGTTGCGCGACCGTGCCACCACGCTGGGTCTGGCGCCCAGCGCCGTCGAGCCGACGCTGGAGCGATTGCTCGGCGCGCTGGCGCGATGGCTGGGCGCCGGCTCGGAGGAGGTGCTGGCAGCGGTTCGCGAACGCGACGCGCTGTGCGGCCGGCCGGTCCGCTGGGCGCAGGGCGCGGGCATCGCCGACGGGATCGACGACCAGGGTCGACTGCGGGTCCTGACCAGCGATGGCGACACGGCGCTGGCTGCGGGCGAGGTTCATCTCGAGCCCGCACCACGGGGCGCAAGCGGCTAGGCCGCTTCCTCTGTGGTCTCGCGGCCGCCGGCGTCGTCGTCGCCGCCGCTGCGGCCCAGATCCTTGACGTTGGTGTCGGGACGTTTGCGCGGATTCCGGCGCCGGGGCTTGGGGGCGGGCGCGCCGTCCGTCGTCTCGGCCGTGACCGCCCCGGGAGCGCTCCCGTTCTCCGCGCTGCCGGCCACTCCGGACTTCCGGCGCCGGCGCTTGTTACCGCGCCGGCCCTTGGGGAAGTTGCGCAGCAACTCACGGGCCAGGGCGGCCGGCTTGCGCGCCATGCGCGTGCGGGCGCCGCGCAGGGCCTCCTCGGCCTCGGGCGTGTGGGCGAGCGCGGCGGCGAGCAGGGCCGCCGACAGGCGGCGATCTTCCTTGCGGGACGCGTGGACGAGCCGCCGGGCGTTGCGAGCGTGGGCCGAGCCGCTGGAGTTGACGAGCAGCCCGAGTAGGCGCTTGGTCTCCGGCCAGCGCTGGACCGCGTACTCCTCGTGGATGTCGCGTGTGTACTCGGCCATCCGCCAGATCCAGGCGTTGGCCTGGTCACGGCGGCCGATCCGGCGCTCGGCGAGCGCCTGAAGCATGACCTTGACGCCCTCGCGCCGTTCGTCGCGCGGCCAGCCGCCCATGATCTCGATCGACTCGTCAAAGGCCTCAGCATCCTTGGCAGCCGCAATCTCCTGCAGCGCTCGCAGGCGCAGCTGGGCGTTGCGGTTGCGCTGCACCGCGGTCAGCAGGAAGCGGCGCTTGAGCTCGCCCTGGCGGTCGAAGTGCAGCATCGCCTTGGCTCGCCGCCAGCCGTTGGGGGCCACGCGCGCGCCGGCCAGGGCTGCCCAGACGTGCTGCTCGCCGTAGTCGAGGTTCTCGACGGCGATCCGCCACAGCTCCCGCTCGAAGACCTCGGCCCGCCGCTCGGGATCGGGGGTGACCGGCAGCACGCGGCGCTCAACACGCACCCGGCGTCCGCGTCCACGCCGGACCGGCCCGACGACGATCGCCCCACCGCGGTACACGTCACGATCCAGCAGCGAATGCAGGGTGACGACGGGGTCGTCGTGCTTGGTCGCGGGATGGACGAAATCGATGACGATCCCGGCCTCCTTGCCGGGGTGGCGCCGGGTCACACGTCCGACCCGCTGCTGGTAGATCCGCTTGGAAGCCGTCGGGGCCAGGTGCATGCAGATCGTCGCCCGGGGACTGTTCCAGCCCTCCGCGAGCAGCTGGGCGTTGACCAGCACGTCCACCTTGCCCGACTCGTAGTCGGCGAGGATCCGCGCCAGCTCGCGCTTGGGCGTCTCACCCGAGACGCCCTTGGCCTTGATCCCGATCGCCTG
>JALYZB010000041.1 GCA_030945945.1 Actinomycetota bacterium
CGCCGGCTCGGAGCCGGTCCGGCGACGATAGAGCAGTGAGCTCTCGGCGCCGCGGACTTCTGCATCGACCCGATCGCCAGCAGCGAAGCTGCTAACGCTTCGACCGGCGGGTGCTCGGATTCCGCGCAACGCAGGTGCGTGACTATGCACGGCGGGAGTCTCGCCGTTGGATGAAGGTAGGTCTTGCGTTCCTTCCGATCGTCGCGCATCGCTTGTTAACGGAGCACGACGTGGTTTGATACGGGCGATGCGCGTGGCGGTGATGGGATCGGGAGGCCTTGGCGGCTACTTTGGCGCGCTGTTGGCGAAGGGCGGGACCGACGTCAGCTTCATCGCACGGGGTGCTCACCTTAAGGCGATGCGGCGCGACGGGCTTCGTGTCGAGGGCGGACCTGAACCGTTTCATCTGGAGCAAGTTCGCGCGACCGACGACCCCGGCGAGATCGGCTCGGTGGATCTGGTGATGGTGTGCGTGAAGCTGTGGGACACGGAGCCCGCGCTGGAGCAGCTACAGCCGCTCGTCGGGCCCGATACGGCGTTGGTTTCGTTTCAAAATGGCGTCTTGAAGGACGCGATGCTGCGGGCGGCCTACGACGATTCGCAGCTGATCGGCGGCGTCGCGTACGTCGCCACCACGGTCTCCGAGCCTGGGGTCATTCGCCGCACAGGCCCCTTGCAGCGGTTGATCGTGGGCAAGTTTGACGGGAGCCGGTCGGCCCGCGTTGAGGCGTTTTACGCGGCGGCGCTGGCGGGCGGGATCGATGCGGAGGTCAGCGACGACATCCGACGCGCGATCTGGGAAAAGTTCGTTTTCCTCGTCGGGCTATCGGCGACCACGACGACCATGCGCCTCGCGATCGGACCGATCCGCGAGAACCCACAGTCGCGTGCGCTGCTGCTGGATCTGATGCGAGAGGTCGTCACAGTCGGGCGTGCCCACGGGGTGCGGCTACCGAAGGACTATGCCGAGCAGCGGCTCCAGTTCGCCGATGGCGTGTCGGCTGAGATGACCTCGTCGATGCATCACGACCTCGGGCGCGGCAACCGGCTCGAGGTTCGTTGGCTTTCCGGGGGCGTTGTCGAGCTCGGCAAGGAGGTCGGTGTCGAGACGCCGCTTAACCGTGCCGTGGCCGACATCCTGTCTGTCCACGCCAACGGCCGCTCGGATCCCTGAGTCGTTGAGACGGGCGGCTTGGGGGCCTCATCAACGGTCAGCCGGAACACGTCGGGCCGTGCGTAGTGCCCGGCGACGTCGAAGTCGAACTTGCCGCGCGCGATCTCATCGAGATCGATATCGGCGAACAGGACCTCCTCCCCGTCCCGGGCTGGTCCGGCGAGCAGCTCGCCGAGGGGACTGATGATGCAACTACCGCCGGTGCTCACGACGTCGTCCGGCGCCTGCGCGAGCGCATTGGGAATGTCCGCGGGGAAGTCGCTGCGTCGGGTGAACTGGTTGCACGAGAGCACGAAACAACGCCCCTCGAGCGCCACGTGCCGCATCGTTGACAGCCATGTCTCGCGGCCATCCGCGGTCGGCGCGCAGTAGATCTGAATGCCCTTCGCGTACATCGCCATCCTGAGCAGCGGCATGTAGTTCTCCCAGCAGATCACCGCCCCGATCCGCCCGAGCGGCGTGTCGAACACCGGCATCGTGGAGCCGTCTCCGAGCCCCCACACGATCCGCTCGGCCGCCGTCGGCATCAGCTTGCGATGCTTGCCGAGATAACCGTCGGGCGAAAAGAACAACGCCGTGCAGTACAGCGTCCCCCCGTCGCGCTCGACCACGCCGATCACGACGTGCAGCGAGTTCTTCGCGGCGATCCCTGCCAGACGATCGACCGCCGGTCCCGGTACATCCACCGCGGCATCGAAGTAGCGCCGGAACTGATCCCGACCCGCGGTGGTTCGATCCCCGACGACCGTCCCGAACGCGATCCCGCGTGGATACGCGGGCAGAAACGCCTCGGGAAACAGCGCCAGAGCCGCGCCGCCCGCGCTCGCTTCGCCCGCCAGCCGGGCGACCTTGTCCAAGCCTCGCTCAAGGTCGAAGCCCACAGCGCCGCCTGTATGACGGCTACCTTGAAGAAACCCATTTCATGCGCATGATCACCGCCCGCACTTTCTGGGTCAACCCACGCGTGCATCCGCCGTATCGTCGGGCATCCCAGACAGACGCGCGTCGTCGTCTTCGAGTACTGCGACAACCACAGAAGCGGGGCCTGACGCTGAGAGCCAACCTCCGACCCGCTCGTCGCCAAACCCGCGCCTCGGTGCTTGCACGGTCGCTGCTTACAGTCGGATCGATGCAGAAGTCTCACGCGAACCCGTCCGCGCTTCCGGGTTCACGAAGGACCGGGCACCAGACCTCCCGTCTTCACCGGCGCTGACGCTGCCGCTTTCCGTCGGCTGGCGTCCGAAGCGAAAGTCGACCGCTCAGAGCCGGTCGGGCGACGGTGGGGAAGCGAGCCCTGAGCGCCACGGACTTCCGCTCCCACCCGAGCGCTAGCAGCAGAGCTGCAAGTACGCGGGCCTGGTTTCCGCGCAAGGCAAGACCGCCGTCGACGGTCTGCTGATGGCTGGAGCCCTCGATAAGGACGTCCCCTGGCCGCAGACGCTCTCGCTCATCGAAATCCTGGCCCCTCAACGGTTAGGCCGGGGTTGACAAATCTCCCGGGGGAGTAGAGAGTCGATCGAACCGGGGTCGTTCGCGCGCTTCTTCGAAGCCACCCAAAGCGTCGTTCTTTTTTGTCCGCTTGCCGCGGAAGGTTCCGGCACATGTGGGCAACCGACGTGGCAATTAGCCACAGAAGGAGAAGGGACCATGTACGTGGCCGTTAGAACCTATTCCGGGCAGGGCGCATCGGAGCTGTTCGATGCAATGGCCGACAGGGAGCAGGACGTCAAGGCCCTCATCAGCACCGTGCCA
>JALYZB010000047.1 GCA_030945945.1 Actinomycetota bacterium
GCCTCGCGCTGCTCATGGCTTAGACGCGCAAGCTCGACCCCCAGCGCAGTGCGCAACTCGGCCAGCCCGGCCCGGCGCTCGATCGCGGCAACGTCATCCTCGTGCAGAGCGGGCATCCGGATTCCCAGCCGCTGCACGGCGCGCCGCTCAACCCGCCCGCGACGCAGGTAGCGGGAGACCTGACGGCGGGCGACCGTGTACAGCCACGCGCGGACCTCGTTCTCGGAGCGCCCTCGCAGCCGAGACCAGGCCCGGTAGGCGAGCGCGAAGGTCTCCGCGGTCAGATCGGCCGCGACCGCGGAGTCAAGCGTGCGCCGCGCGAGGAAGAGCAGCACCGGCTCTCCCTCCCGCGTGTACATCGCCGTGAACGATTCTTGATCACCCATCACCCCCACAATGCCGCGAGCGCCGCATTTTGTGACGCACCCCGCTCACTGCTTGCGCAGGGTGCGGACAGACAGCGCGCGCCACCCCGTGTCGCCGCGGCTGTTACGTTCGGGCGCGTGTCTGACGAAACTCCGAAAGCGCGGGCCAACCGCGAGCTGGTCGAGCTGCTCAACGAGCTCCGGGTCGCGCTCCCCGGGACCCAGGTCCTGTTCGCGTTCCTGCTCGCGGTGCCGTTCCAGCAGCGCTTTGCCCATGCCACAGACTTTCAGCGTGATACCTACTTCGTCACCCTCTCGACGGCGCTGGTCTCGATCGCCCTGTTGATCGCCCCCACGGCCTATCACCGGCTGAACTTCCGCAAGCACGACAAGCAGCGAATCGTGAGCTTCGGCAATCGCTGCGTGATCGCGGGACTGGCCGTGCTCGGCGCCGCGCTGATCAGCGTGATGGTGCTGATCACCGACGTGCTCTTCACCGGCGCGCCGGTGATCATCGTCCCGGTCCTGTCGGCCGGACTGCTGATCGGACTGTGGGTGTTGCTTCCGCTCCGCGAGCGGGCCCGAGCGGAGGGTCAGCCCGAGGTCTGACGGTCGCCCTCAGAGCGCAGGCGCCAGCTCCACGCGCGTGAGCTCGACGACCGGGAGATCGCCGGGTGCCAGCGACACCGCACACGCCTCGTACTCAGCGGGCCCGAGCCGGCGGAAGGCGTTGCGGACGAGCCCGAGGTAGTCGGCGTCGATCACCGCGCGCCCGCACTCGCGCCCCTCGGCCAGCCGGCGGTGACCCGCCGTGCTTCCGGTGTAGGTCCAGACCCGCACGCCGTCGACCCCGAGGCGGTCAGACACGTCCACCCGCTCGTAGTTGCGCTCACGTGCGTCGAGCTCGGCCAGACGCCCGTCATCCACCGGGATGCAGATCCCGTTGACGCTCGCCTGCGCGCGCTCGCGCAGGTCGAGATAGGCCACGTAGACGTCCGGACGCCGGCCGCGATCGTCGGTGTAGTACTTGTACCCCGGCAGGTCACGGCGGTTGTCCATCGCCACCCCCCATGACCGCTGAAAACCCGGCAGGTCGGCCACGAAGCCGTCCGCGGCACACCGCCGCCCGGGAACGAGGCCGGACTCGATCGCCAGTGATCCGTAGCCGAACACGAACGTCCCGCGCGGCAAATCACCATCCTGCCGCGAGCGGGGCGGGTCGCCGTCCGGGGCCTGTAGCCACATGCTCGGAGTATGCATAGTTTTGCTCTACGAGTTCGCATACTTTTGCTCTGCAAGCCGCTAGGCTCCGGGATTCGATGACCGCCGCTCGCGACCTCAATCCGTTCCGCTTCTCGGGCCCCCTGGCCCCGGAGCAGATGATCGACCGCGACCCCGAGGCCGACGACCTGCTCGCCCTCGCCAACGGCGGTCACTCGTTCCGCCTGGTCGGCCCGCGGCGTTACGGCAAGACCACCCTGCTGCGCCGGGTGCTGCAGGCGGCCGAACACGAGGGGATGGCCACCGTGCTCGTCGATCTGCAGGACGTGCTCTCGATCGCCGAGATCGTCGTCCGCCTCGAGCGAGGCTACGACCGTCTCAAGGGGCCGCTGCGCCGTCACATCGAGAACCTGCTGCGGAGCTGGAACATCGGCCTGTCGCTGGGCGGTGGAGGCTTCACCGCCACGCTCCAGCGCAACCCCAACGTCGACGCCGAGTCAGTGCTGCTGCGGCTGCTCGAGCTGCCCGTGGCGCTGTTCGACCGCCAGGGCACCTCGAGCCTGATCGTGTTCGACGAGATTCAGGACGTGCTCGCGGTCCCAGGCGCCGACGGCAAGATCCGCAGCGTCATCCAGCACCAGGGGGAGGCCGCGACCTACGCCTTCGCCGGCTCGGCGCCGGGCGTCATGCAGCAGCTGTTCGCCGACCCCAAGCGACCGCTGCTGGACCAGGCGGTGCCGCGCGAGCTCGCCCCCCTCCCGCCGGCGGCCGTCGGCGAGTACGTCATCGCCCGTTTCCAGCAAACCGGTCGCGACGCCGCCTCCGCGCTCGGGCCGCTGCTGGAGTTCACCCGTGGCCACCCCCAGCGCAGCATGATGCTCGCCCACTACCTGTGGGAGCGCACGCGCCGGGGGGCCGCCGCCGACGAGGGCACCTGGGTGGGGGCGCTGGACCGAGCCGACGAGGACAGCGCACAGCTGATGCGGGCGATCTGGCGCGCGCTGCCCACCAACGAACGCCGGGTGGCCCGTGCGCTGGCAGTGACCACCACTCCCCTGCACAGCGCCGAGACGGCGACCGCGGTCGGAATCAAACGCGCGAGCATCGGCAAGGCGCTCGAGAGCCTCGTTGCCAACGCCGACGTCATCTCCGAGGGCGGCCGCCCCCGACTGACCGACCCGATGTTCGAGCGCTGGCTGCAGACCCGCGGGCTGACCCCCACGGCCGGCGACGACGACTCCGGCAGCTGACCCGCCCGCGGCTCGACCGCCAGATGGCGGGCGCTCAGGGTGCGCCGGGGCAGACCGTCCCGCGTGCGCCCAGCGAGCGCGCTGAGGTCAGCGTCATCAACCCGGGCACCGTCCCCACACGGCGCATCACCGCCAGCTCGCCGTGACGGTGGTGCAGATAGGCGCCGAGGAAGTGGATGATCGTGCTCGACACATGGTCACGGGTGACCCCCGGGACGGTGTACGGCGCCAGGTGCGGAGCCCCGAGCAGGTCCAGGTAGTACTTCGGCGCCGGAGCGCGGTCATAGAGCCCGACGCTGCACCCGGGGACATTGATTGTGTCGCCGTCGCCCTGGGTGACGAGCAGCGGCGGGCTGCCGCTGCCGTAGTAGGTACCCCCGAAGGACGCGTACTCGGCGCCGGAGAGGACCACCGCCGCGCGGATCCGGGCGTCCCGGCAGCACGTGTTAGCGGCCGTCGCGAGGGTGACGTCTCCCCCGTCGGACTGGCCGGCGAGGGCGATCGCGTTGGGGTCGATCAGCCCGTGCAGCCGGCTCGAGGGCCGCTGGGCGGTGGCGAGCAGCTGCGTGATCAGGTAGCCCAGGTCCCGCGGGTGGTTGACGATGTCGGACTCGCGGGCCCCGCCGGGGGTCGACGGGTCGGTCTCGGGATAGGTCGGGTCAGCGACCACGTATCCGGCCCGGGTCAGCGACTGCATCAGGCCGGCGTAGCCCTCGGCCGGATAGTTGAAGCCCTGGGAGAACACGACGAGCGGGAAGGGGCCGCCGGTCGCGGCGGGGGTGAGGCCGTGCGCGGGGCCGCGCGCGGCGCTACCCAGGGCGGGGTAACGGATCACCGTCGGCAGCGAGCGCGCGGGCGCGCCGGTGGCGGTGCGGGCGTTGGCCAGCGCCGCGGTGGAGGGCTCGAGCACGGTAAGGGAGGCGAGCCCGACCCGGAACGGCGAGACCGGGCGGGCGGCGCTGGTGGCCGAGGTGGTAGTCGATCTCGTGGTCGAGGCCGGGCTGACCGCCCCGCCGCCGGAACCGCGCGACCGGTTGGAGGAGCCAGACCCGCCCGACGCGCCGACCGTGACCGATGCGCGGCCCGACGGGCGGCCGGCACCGGCCCCGAGCGCCCCCGACACGAGGATCCCCACCACGGCCGCAGCGGCGATCACCAGGAGGATGGCCAGCAGCCGCCGGCGGCCGTAATTGGGCCCGCGCGGGCGGCGGGTCCGGGTGGCAGGGCGCGAGCCGGTCGGACGTGGACCGCCGGTGGAACGTGTGGCTTGTCTCATCGTCGATTAAGCATGAGTTCAGCGGGGTCGCCGATTATCGCGGTTCGCATGGATGTCCCCCGCACACGCATCGTTGCCCGCGCCCGTCGTCTCTCGCCCCGCCAAGCCCTTTCGGCCGGCTGGGAGCGCGCCCTCTGGGGCCGGCGCACCGTGCGCTGGGAGGAGGAAAGTTCCCACGGGCTCACCCGGGTCGTGCACGCAGTGCTGGAGCGCTGCGAGACCGGTCCGGAGACCGTGGCGATCGACCTCGGCTGCGGCTCGGGCCAGGTCACGCTTCCCCTCGCCCCCCGCTGCGCCCGCGTCCTCGCCCTCGACATCAACGGCCCGGCCGTGCAAATGCTCGGCGAGAAGGCCGCGGCGGCGGACATCACCAACCTCCAGCTGCTGACAACGCCGATCCAGGGTCTTGACCTCGACCCGGCCAGCGTGGACCTGATCGTCACCAACTACACCCTGCATCACCTCGGAGATGCCGACAAGCGGGCCCTGCTCGCCGACGCGATCGTCTGGCTCAAGCCCGGCGGCCAGCTGGTCATCGGGGACATGATGTTCGGCCGCGGATCCAGCCCGGACGACCGCAAGATCATCACCGCCAAGCTGCGCGCGATGGTGGTACGCGGGCCGGCCGGCTGGTGGCGGATCCTTAAGAACGTGTTCCGCTTCGCGCTGCGCATCCAGGAGAAGACGCTGCCGGTGACGGCCTGGGAGCGGATCGTCGGCGAGGCCGGCTTCACCGCTGTGCACACCGAGCGGATCGTGCACGAGGCCTGCGTGCTGTCGGCGCGCCGCCCGTTCGTGGTACCGGTGCCGGTCGGGCTCCGTGGACCCCGCGCGGCGCCGCGAGCGGCCAAGTC
>JALYZB010000048.1 GCA_030945945.1 Actinomycetota bacterium
GAAGCCCGTCACGCCGCCTCGATCGCGGTCCTGACCGGCATGAAAATCACCCCCGACGGAGCGTTTGACAAGCCGCTGAGCATCAAGCAGGTGCTCGCCAAAGCCGGGCCACTGATCAAGAAGTAGCCCGAACGGTGACGCGTGGCTCGCGGATTTCTCCTCCTCATCCGCGGGCCGCGCTCATCACCTTCATTCTGCGCCGGTAGCCTCCAGACGCATGGTCCGAGGACTGCGCATGATCGCGATCATCCCCGTGCTCGCCCTGATCACGGCGGCGCCGGCTGCGGCGCGCCGCGTCGTGTTCGGCCACTCCGTGGACGGGCGGCCGCTCGTGGCCTGGACCTCCGGGTCTGATCACGCTCGGCGCAAGGTGCTCGTGGTCGGCTGCATCCACGGCAATGAGTGTGCGGGCCTGGCGATCACCTCGGCACTGCGACACCGCCCGGTCCCGCGCGGCGTGCAGCTCTGGATCGTCCCCGAGATGAATCCCGACGGGACTGCCGACGACCGTCGTCAGAACGCGCACGGGGTCGACCTCAACCGCAACTTTCCCTACCTGTGGGCGCCGATCAGCGAACCCGTCTACTACTCGGGTCCCCGGCCCGAGTCAGAGCCCGAGACACGGGCGGCGATGGCACTCGTGCGGCGCGTTAATCCGGCGGTGACCATCTGGTACCACCAGCACATGGACTTGGTCGCGATGGCCGGCGGCGATCGCGGTGTGGCTCGGCGCTACGCGCAGATCTCCGGCCTGACACCGACCTGTCTGACCTTCCTGTCCGGGGTCGAGACCGGCTGGTCCAACCACACCTTCCCGGAGACGACGTCATTCGTCGTCGAGCTTCCCACCGGCCCCGTGGCGCCGACGGCGCTCGCCCGACACCTGCGGGGTGTCTCGGCGATGGAGCTCGGTCAACGCTCGGGCTCGCCGACCCACTGTGACTCGATCACCACGGCCGCCTGAGATCGGCGCCCGGCTGACCCGGCCCCGCGCGGGGGCCGGGCCACGTCGCCGGCTCAGGACTCGAGCGTCGCCTCGAGCGTGATCTCATCGACGCCGGCCAGCGCCTTGCTGACCGGGCAGTTGGCCTTCGCGCCCTGCGCTGCATCCTCGAACGCGGCGGCGTCGATGCCGGGCACCTTGCCGACCGTCGACAGGGCGATCGCGGTGATCGTGGGGGCATCGTCGACGACCCGCAGCGTCACCGTGGCAGTGGTCCGGATCGATTCCACGGGCGTCCCTGCCTCGCCGAGCGCCGCCGACAGCGCCATCGAGAAGCAGCTGGCGTGCGCGGCGGCGATGAGCTGTTCGGGATTGGCCCCAGGGCCGTCCTCGAACCGGGACTTGAACGAGAAGTCGCCACTGATGCCGTCACCGGCGGTGAATGTCCCACTGCCGGTCTTCAGCTCGCCCTTCCATTCCGCAGTTCCCTTTGCTGGCATCTGAACAGCCTCCTTGATCGGGGTCGGTGCGGGCGATCAGAACGTCGCGCGCTGGACCGAATTTATCTCGCGGACCGTGGGTGCGGGCGAGCTGGTGCCCGGATCCATTCCGCATCGCGACGCAGGGCAGCGGCCAGTTGCTCGTCCCCCAGCACGCGCGCCAGCGTAGAGGACCATTGGAGCGGCCGCCCTCTGGCTCGTTCGCTCCGGCCGCGGGCCGGTCATTGTCAGCCGGCTCGGGCAGGCCGCCGTCTCCCGCGACCCGGGTGACGGCTCGGCCGACCTCGCGATCCGCGCGACCGACGGCCGGTCACGGGCTGATCCACTAGGGTGAGCCGGGATGGCCGAGCTGATCTCCCCCGACGCTGAGCGGTACGCCGAACAGCACACCACCCCGCTGCACGGGGAGACAGCCGGGATCGCGGGCTGGACGCTGGCCAATACGCCCACCCCGGCCATGATGAGCGGTCTCGCCGAGGTGCGGCTCCTCGAGATGCTCGTCGTCACCACCCGCGCGCGTCATGTGCTCGAGGTAGGCACCTTCACCGGGGTCGGGACTCTGACGATGGCCGCCGCGCTGCCGGCCGGCGGCCGGGTCACCACGCTGGAGCGCGACGAGGCGATGGCGGCGGTCGCTCAGCGACACTTCGACGAGACCCCGGTCGGTGACCGGATCGAGCTGATCGTCGGTGACGCTGTCCAGACGATCGCCGCGCTCGAGGGCCCCTTCGACCTCGTTTACATCGACGCTGCCAAGGTCCAGTACCCGGAGTACTTCGCGGGCGCCCTGCCCAAGCTCGCTCCGCACGGGGTGATCGTGGCCGACAACCTGTTCCGAGCGGGGGCGACGCTCGATCCCTCCGTCACCGACGAGAACACCGAGGGCATGCGCGAGTTCGCCCGCGCGGTCCAGGCCGATGACCGCGTCGACAACGTCCTGCTGACCGTCGGCGACGGGCTGCTGTTGGCCTGGCACCGGCCCCCGGCGGCCGCGTAGCGCCGCAAGCAGCCCCGCCGCTCGGCGGCGCTCGCGGCTGCCGAAGGCAGGGGCTTGCCTCGGCGCGATGACTTCTTCGCGCCCGGGTGAGCTCCGGCGAGGACCTCCTCGGGTGATCCGGCGCGATCAAGCATACGAGCGGCTCGGGTACACGGTCGTGGGGCGTCATCCGGCTGCGATGCGCGTCGCAGCGGGTGACGATCGGGACGAGATCGTCATGGTTCGCGCGCTCTGACCGTCTGACCGCTGACCGGCGACCAAGCTCCTGGCCTGTCACGCACTCAGCGGATCAGCGAGAACGAGCTCGACACGAACCGTCCCTGCCGGCCCGCGGTAGCGCGTCACGCGAACCTGCCAGTTCGCGGCCGGCATCGGGCAGGCCTCGGCGTCCTGCGTGCAGACGTCCACGGATCCGTGTCGTCCACACCGGGCCGCCGGTCCGATGGCCGGGGACGAGACGCGAAGCCCGGCCAGGGTTGGAATGACGGCGATCGCCGTCGCGCGAGCGCCGTGAGGAAGGATCAGTCGCAGGCGGCGCAGCGTTCCGGCCGGCGCGGAGATCGTGACCGGTGCGCGCCACGCCCAGGATGCGAGCGTGACGGCCTGATGCCACTGTCGCCGGGGGTGTGTCGGCTGAGTTCGATGCACCGCCTCGCCGGGCGCGAACCGCGAGCCGGTCGTAGTTGCCCGGGGCGGGCTGGCCCGAGGGGGCGTGGTGGCGCCGGCGGCGAACAGCGCGCCAGAGACCACGAGCGCCACGCAGGCCGGTTTACGGCGCGAAGCTCGTGACATCTTCAGCCGAGGCGGCAACGCGCCCGACGCGAAGGAGACGGAGCTCGCGGTCGTAGACCGCCAGCGTGCCCGCAACAGTGATGAAGTCTCGCCCGTCGGCGAGCACGGGGGACGGGTGCCCGGGGCCGCCTTGGGGCGCGAACACCAGCGTCATGCGCACGCCTGGAGAGGGGAGCACCCGCAGCGTGGCGGCGCCGCCGCCGAGCACCGTGGCGATCGCTTCGTTCCCGCCCGGACGGCGCCTGGGAGGCAGCTGACCGAGATCCTCGCCGACCGACAGGTAGATGGGACCCGCCGCGTAAACGCCGCTCTGCCGGGGCAGCGGCGCCCGGGCCAGTCGGTTCTGAGGTGCGCACGGCGCGGTGAGGGCTAACCGATCAGTCAGGCGCACGGCCACCGGGCGGCGAGGCGCACGAGAGGATCCACAACCAGTCACCCCGATCGCGAGCAGAATGGCCAGCGCGGTGGACCGTGGCCACATGACGGCTATACGGCCGGCGGCGCGTACTAAGTCCACGGCCGCCGATCGCTTCCCGCGACGCGTGAGGACTGCGATGATCGACGCGGCGATGTCGCGCCGAATTTCGCCTTCCGGGACCTCACCGGCCCGCAGCACCGTATTACGTGTCGATGGGTGTGCTGGCGAGACGTCGGTGACGGAGCGTGACCGCCCCGATGCGGTGCTGATCCGTGCGGCTCGGGGTGGATCCGAGGCGGCCTTGGAGACCCTGTTTCGCCGCCATTGGCCTGGGGCTCTACGCGCGGCTTATCTCGTCTG
>JALYZB010000051.1 GCA_030945945.1 Actinomycetota bacterium
GCGATCGCCAGCGCCGAGTAGCCGGTGAACATGCCGATCTCGAGCACGCGCCGGGCGCGGGTCATGCGGATGAGGAACTTGAGCGCCTGCCCCTCGACGTGGCCGGAGAGCATCTCCTGCTCGAGCACCGCGATCACCCCTGGGCCGCGGCGGCGCTTCCAGCCATGCGCCCGGGTTCGGCGCGAGAGCTCGGCCAGAGCGGGCGACTCCGGGCTCGTGCACCGCGCCACGTAGGGCTCGAGCCCGGCGGCCAGCACGGCCGCCGAACGCAGTTGTGTCCGCAGCCCGTCGTCGGCGACGCCGAGATCCTCGACGCGTCGGCAGAGACGCTCGAGGGTCTCGCCGAGGATCCCGACCGGGGTCACCGGTCGTGGCGGCGTGGGCATCAAACGCCTCCGCGTCGTCTCTGATCAGACGCCGGCAGGGGCGGGGGCGATGAAGACGTCCTCCCCGTCGCCCGCGCGCGGGTAGCCGAGGCAGAGCTCCCGATGGGCGGCGAGAGTCTGCTCGAGCTCGCCAGCCGTCGCGTCGTTGACGAAGAAGCAGCTCCCGATCGGGCGGGGAACCGGGGCGCGCAGGAGGCCATCGCGGGTCTGGATGATCGAGTCCGTCCCGGCGTGCAGAAGCTCGGGGGTCAGGTACGGGCTGTCGATGGCCAGGCCGAGGCGGCTCATCAAACCGAGGATCCGGTGGCGATCACCCGCGGCGATGTACCCGCGCCGTTGCGCGAGCGTCGCCGAGAACGCCATGTCGACGGTGACCGCGTGTCCGTGGAGCATCGGGGCGTCGGGCGCGAGCTCGAGCGTCGGACTCCACGTGTGACCGTAGGCGATGACCCGGTCAAGGTCGAGCTCGTGCAGATTGGGAACCTCGAGGTCGAGCATCGACCGGATCGCCTGATGGGTGACCTCGTGCGCAATCGGCTGGAGCGCTTCGCCGTCCTCGCGCTGGCCAAAACCCGTGCGCAGCAGCTCCTCACCGTGCTCGTCGAGCAGGTCAAAGACCCGCCGATTGCCCACCACGCCGATCTTCACCAGCTCCGCCATGCCGCTGCGCACCTGGCCGCTTGGCAGGGTGCTCAGGAACGAGAAGTCGAGGATGACCGTCCGTGAGGCGTGGTAGGCGCCCAGCCGGTTCTTCAGGTGGCGATGGTTGACCGCGACCTTGATCGCGACACTCGCGTCGATCAGCCCGATGAGGGTCGTGGGAACGCGGATGTAGTTGGTGCGCCTGCGGTAGGACGCGCAGGCGAAACCGGCGACGTCGGTCGTCAACCCCCCACCGACGACGAGCACCGGCTCCTTGCGGATGAGGCCGAAGTCGCCGAACGCGTCGACGATGTGCTCGAGGGTGGCCAGGCTCTTGTCGACCTCGGCGATTCGCACCGGGACCTTCGTCAGCGCCAGCTCGTGGTGGCAGAAGTACTCCTCGATCTGCTCCCCGTAGAGCTCATCGACGGCCTCGTCGACGACCATCAGGCAGCGGCCGAAGCGCGCGAAGCGCTCGGCGATCTCCCCATTTTCCACGGCGAAGGCGCCGTGGACGTAGATGAGGTCGAACTCGATCTTCTCGTAGCCCTCGACGTGGAAGGCGCCTTCGGTCGCCTGAAAGCCGGCTCGGATCTCGCTCATCGGTCTCCTCACTCGCCGGTCATGGCCGTCCGGAGCTCGGCGAAGGTCAGGCTTTCGACCTGGCGCGTCGCCTGATCAAAACCGTGTCCGGCGTTGTTCTCACCCGGAAACGCGACGCACGGCACGCCCGCTGCCGCTGCGGCCTGCACACCGCCGACGTTGTCCTCCACCGCAACGCAGTGCTCGGCCGACTCGCCGAGCTGCGCCAGGGCGTAGCGGTAAACGTCCGGCGCCGGCTTGGGGTGCTCCACCGATGTGGTGTCGACGACGAGCGCGAAGGCGCCGACGTCGACCTGTGACCGGAGCGCTTCGGAGAGCGCGGTGACGTTATCGGGCGACGTGGTCGTCACCAGGGCCACCTGCGCGCCGTCGCGCCGGGCCTCGGAAATCGTCTCCACGACGCCGGGCCGCGGGCTGATCCCGCCGTCCCGCAGCCGCTTCTGAAAGATCTCGGACTTCGTCTGGTGCACGGCGGCGGCGTCGACGTCCTCCCCGCGGGACTGCGCGTAGGCGGCGATCCGATCCGATCCGCCACTGGACTGGAGCAGCTGCCGATACTCCTCACGCGACCAGTTCCAGTTCAGCCCGTGGGCGCGGAAGGCCTCGTTGAACGCCGCTCTCTGCACCTCGGAGGTATCTGCCAGTGCGCCGATCGATCCGAAGAGGACTGCGGACATGTGGTCTCCGTTCTACACGTTGTTGTGCTTTTCAATACAACTTGAAGAGTTATACCCGATGATCGTTGTCGCAATCACCGTCCGGAGAGGACGAGGGTGGGATGCAGCCCCCGCGCCTCCGGTCTTCGCGCTCGCCGCGGCCGTGCGCTAGCGTCGTGGCATGGCGAAGGCCGCGCCGAAATGGAGTCGTCCTCCTCTCGCCGCCGGCGAGATTGCCCTGCGGGAGCTTGACAAGCGGGGCTATGAGAAGGAGCTCGCGCGCCTGCAAGTCGCGCTCGTACGCCTCCAGGACTGGATCGTCCACACGGGGCTGAAGGTCGTCGTCATCTTCGAGGGCCGCGACACAGCCGGCAAGGGCGGGACGATCAAGCGAATCACCGAGAAGACCAACCCCCGCGTCGTGCGTACGGTGGCCCTGGGCACTCCGACCGAACGCGAGCGCACGCAGTGGTACTTTCAGCGCTACGTGGCGCATCTGCCCGCTGGGGGCGAGATGGTCCTGTTCGACCGCAGTTGGTACAACCGCGCCGGCGTCGAACACGTCATGGGCTTCTGCACGCAGGACGAGTACGACGAGTTCATGCGGACCTGCCCGCAGTTCGAGCGCGACCTGCTGCACGCCGGGATCATCCTCGTCAAGTACTGGCTGTCGGTCAGCGACGAGGAGCAGGAGCGCCGCTTCAAGGCCCGCCTGAAGGACCCGGCCAAGCAGTGGAAGCTCAGCGGCATGGACCTCGAGGCGCGGCGGCGCTGGGTCGACTACGCCGAGGCCAAGGACGACATGTTCGCCTACACCGACACGCGCGAATCCCCCTGGTATGTCGTCGAAGCCGACGACAAGCGCACGTTGCGGCTGAACCTCCTCAGCCATCTGCTGAGCCTCATTCCCTATGAGGACATCAAGACCGAGAGGATCACGCTCCCGCCCCGGCAGGACCGGGCCTACGTCCGGCCCCCGCGCAGTGAGCAGAACTATGTCCCGGAGCGCTACCGGGTCGGGTGACCGGTCCTGAGCTCGGCCGCTGGGCGAGAAGCTGACCGGCACCAACGGGCTGCCGGCCACCCAGTCTTCGAGGACCGCTTCGGGCCATGGGCTGCCCGCGCCGCGGCGATGGTTGCGGTGGAAGGTGAACTGCGGCTCGGCGGTCAGGTTGAGCAACCAGACGCTGGGGCGCGGACGGGGATCCCGCTCAGATCGAGCGAGCCCTCGAGCCGGTAAAAACCGGTCTTGATCGCAATGACCAGGGGGCGAAACGGGTCGCGCCCGCGGCTCTCTGTTGAAGTGGACACTGCGGCCTTGCCATCCGACGTTGCACGGTTCGTCCACGACCTTGTGACACCGGCGCGTGGCCGGACAAGGTGTGGCTGGGAATCACCGCCGAGCTGCTGCCGGCGAGCTCCCAGCGGGAGTCGTCGCGCGATGTCGTCTTCGGGATGCTGTGCGCGACGACTGAGCCGGCGCTTGAGCCGGTCGACCCGCGAGCTTTGGGGCGTGCGAAGGAGATCATCAATCTGGTCGCGGCCCGCGTCGAGGAGCACCTGGCGCTCACGGGTGGTCTGACGCAACCCATGCCCAGGAGCGCCGACGGCCGGACCGATGCCTGAGGCGCGCGGACGGCCTGCGGCGCCGCGGGCGGTGCTCAGAACGACGGAGTTCCGGGCGTGGACGAGGACGCTCGGCCCCGAGCGCCGGGCGGCGGTCCAGGGCGCGATCGCGCACGTCGCCGAGGGCGGACCGACTCGGGGGCGTCCTCACGTCGACGTGATCCATGGATCGAAGCTGCATAAGCTCAAGGAGGCCCGGATCAGCCGCAGCGTGCGGCTGCTGTTCGCCTTCGATTCGCGCGGGAACGCTGTCATGCTGCTCGGCGGCGACAAGGCGGGGAAGTGGAACCGCTGGTATCCCAAGCAGATCGAGCGCGCCGAGCGCCTGTACGCCGACCACGAGCGGAACATCGGAGGAAAGGAGCCGCCATGGCAGAGCCGAGGAGCCGGTCCCCGCGGGCCGGGCGGAAGGAGCCGGTGAACGCGATGCGCGCCGAGCTCTACCGGCGGCTGATGATGGCCCAGGAGCGGATCGCGCATTCGCTCTACCGGCGCGACACCAGCCACGCAGACGTGCTCGCCGCGCTCGACGCCGTCGACGAGCAGATCACCGATGAGGAGCGCACGGAGGACTTGTATCTCGCCGCGCTCGGGCACTACGTGGCGGCGCTCGGCGGGCGGATCGAGGTCCGGGCGGTGTTCGGCGACGAGGAGATCCTCGTTCGTCGGCCTGGTGGCGACGAGACGTCCTGACCGACCTCAGCGGTGGGGCCGAGCTTGACCACGGCGAGCGGCCGCTGGCCGGCGAGCGCCTGCGCCGCCCCGGGTCAGGTCACCTTGCGCGGTCATGCGCGGGGCGTCGGCCACGTTGGGCAAGCGGACGTCGAGGACGTCGAGCAATCCAGGCAGCCCGTGATCGAACCCCTCGCTGGGGTCCCAGCCAGGGGCGACGGAGGTGGTCGCGTCGGTCGCCCGCGCTCCGATCGCGGCGCGCCGGTCACCGACCTGGGGACGGCGTGGCGCACCCACCTTCGGTTCGCGGGACACGATCCGGGGACGTGCCCCAGCGAGGGCGTAGCGCTGCCGCGCGAGACGACGAGCTGACGGTCTCGCCGGCGATCAGCGTGCCGCGCGGGCGCCCCGGGCTCAAGCCACCAGGGTGGCGAGGACCTCCGCGGCGCGCTCGCACTCCTCGGCGGTCACGTCGAGGTGGGTGACGGCCCGGATCCTGCCCGGGCCGAACGCCATCACAAGGACCCCCTGCTCGCGCGCCGCCGTGATCAACGTCGCGGCGTCGGGAGCATCCGGCGGGAGGTCAAAGACGACGATGTTGGTGACGCCGGGTCGGACCGACACCCCGGGCACCGCGGCGAGCCGTGTGGAGATCGTCGCCGCGGTGCGATGGTCATCGCCAAGCCGGTCCACGTGGTGCGCGAGCGCGTAGCTGCCGGCGGCGGCGAGCACCCCCGCTTGGCGCATCGCGCCGCCGAGCATGCGCCGGTGACGCACCAGGACCGCGACGTCCTCGGCGCGGCCCGCCATCACCGAGCCGCCGGGACAGCCGAGCCCTTTGGAGAGCGCGATCCAGACGAGATCAAACGGCGCGGCGAGATCCCGCGGGGACTCTCCAGTGGCCACCGCGGCGTTCAGCAGCCGGGCGCCGTCGAGCACGCTGGCCACGCCGAGCTCGCGCGCGGCCCCGGCCACAGCCTCGAGCTCGGAGCGCTCCCAGATCAACCCGCCCATCCGGTTCTGCGTGTCCTCGACGGCCACGAGCGTCGTCGGTGGATAGAGCATGTGGTCACATCGTCGCCGGGCCGGCAGAACAGCCGCAGCGCGAGCTGGTTGGCCATCGTGCCCGTGGGCACGAACAGCGCCGCATCCTTGCCCAGCAGTGTCGCCACCTCGTCCTGGAGGCGGTTGACGCTCGGGTCCTCGCCGAACTGATCGTCACCGACCTCGGCCTCGGCGATCGCGTGGCGCATCTCCGGGGTCGGTCGGGTGACCGTGTCGGAGCGTAGATCGATCATCTCCCCGATCCTGCCACGCCGCGCTCAGTGCCTGCGGCCGCGGTGGGCCAGCCAGTCCGCGTGGGCGGCACCGAGCTCGCCGATCGGCTCGGCGCCTTCGATCAGCTCGGCGAGCAGCGGGCCCCAGGGCGCGCAGGCGCGCAGCGTCGCGGCGGTCTGAAACAGCAGACCTTCCATCCGTCGTAGCAGCAGGGCGGCGGGGGGGAGGGTCATCTTGCGCAGTTGGGCGACGTGACCGCGCCCGTCCTCGTCGCGCAGTCCGGCAGTGCTGCGCCACAGATCCTCGGGGGTGAGCCGCAGCGGCGCGTCGGTCCGCAGCCACCATGAGACCTGACGCATGTACTCCAGCAGCAGCGTTCCGTCCCATGCGTCGAGCTCGCCGGGCAGGTAGCCGAGGTCGTGCATTCCGCCCACGGCGCTGGCCACATCGGACTCGCGCACCGCGCGCGAGATCTGCGCCTCACGGCGCAGATAATCGGGCGGGAGCCGGCGCATCATCCCGAAGTCAAAGAACGCAACGTGCCCGTCGGGGCACAGGAGATAGTTGCCGGGGTGGGGGTCGCCGAGAGCGACGCCGAGTTCGCGCACGGTGCCGTAGAAGAAGCGGTAGAGGATCTCGGCGTAGCGGTCACGGACAGGATCGGGCGCGGCGGTGACCGTGTCGAAGCCGTCGCCGTCGATCCAGTCGGTGACCAGGACGCGGCGGTGGCTGAGTTCGGTGTCGACGGCGGGCACGCGGACGAATGGGTGCCCGCGCCAGAAGCGCTCAATGAGGCGGTGGTTGCCGGCTTCGAGCTCGTAGTCGCACTCCTCAACGATCCGCTCGCCGAGCTCATCCAGCACGGCACGAACCTCAAGGCCGGGCATCAGCTGGCGCAGCAGCGGGCTGAGTAGGCGCAGGTTGCGCATGTCGGATTCGACGGTTTCGGCGATCGCCGGGTACTGGACCTTGATGGCCAGCGCGCGCCCGTCGCGGGCGGTTGCGCGGTAGACCTGCCCGATGCTCGCTGCGGCGGCCGGTTCGGGATCAATCTCGGCGAGCACCCGCTCGGGGGCTTGACCCCACTCGACCTGCATGATCCGACGCATCGGCTCGAAGCCGACGGTGGGGACGTCGTCGCGTAGGGAGGCGAGTCGCGCCTGCAGGTGGGCGGACTGATCGGCGTCGAGCGTCGGGAACTCGACTGTGGAGAGGACCTGCCCGGCCTTCATCGCCGCCCCGCGCATGACCGCGAGCTGATCGACGAGCGCGTCAACGGTCGCGACGATGCGGTCGCCACGGCGCCGGCGCTGGTCCTCCGGGGTGCCGCGGGTGTCAAGACGATCCCCGGCCCACCTTGCCGCCCCCCCGATCGCCACGCGCCCGAGCCGGGTGGTCCGAGCGCTCCGCCCGCGTGTCGGCGCGTTCCCGGGCTCGGGTGGGACGGCGTTGGCGTTAGGTCGGGGTGAAGACATGGGACGGGTAGGCGGCGCGGGCGGGGGGCGAGGCGAGCGCAGCCCACCCGAGTTGTTCAACAAGGCGTAGCGAAAAGTTCCACATCAACCGTAGCGGACAGTGTGCTCGCCCTCGGTGTTCGACGTTGATTCGTCGCGCGTGCGCTGAGACCGAGCTGGGCGCGGCAATGGGGTGAGAGATACGCGTGGCGGGAAGCCTATGGGGCATGGAATTCGGAATCGATTACCTCCCCACCCACGACGCCGTCTCGCCGGGCGCCTTCGCTCGGCTGATCGAAGAGCGCGGCCACGATTCGCTGTTCTTCACCGAGCCCACGCACCTACCGGCCAGCCGGGACAGCCCGTACGCGGGCGGCGGTGAGCTGCCCCGTAAGTACATCCATTGCCATGATCTGCTTGACCGAGTGCAGGAGCTGCGGCGCCGGGCCGACCGGGTCATTCCGGTCATGGCGATGGGAGTCCCGGCGGACCCAGGTGCCCTCGAGCCCTTGGTCGAGGCCGGCATCGTCCGCGTCGTTCACTGGACCCCGTCGGGCAACGGCGCGGTGGTCGAGGCGGCGCTCGAGCGCCGGGAGACCACGATCGCGCAGCTCAACGGCGAGGCGTGAGCTCACTGGACGCGGCAGAGGCGCGGCGGCGATTTGCCGGCGCACGGGTCGCCGTCCTGGGCAGTGTGGGTCAGGACGCCGCACCCCACCTGGTGCCGGTCGCCTTCGCGGTACACGGTGATGTCATCTACAGCGCGGTGGACGACAAGCCCAAGCGCACGCGCGAACTGCGCCGGCTGCGCAACGTGCGCGAGAACTCCCGGGTCGCACTGCTGGTGCAGCACTACGAGGAAGAGTGGGAGGCGCTCTGGTGGGTTCGCGCCGACGGCCACGCTCGGGTCTTGGATCCAGGCGACCCCGTCGCGCGCACGGCGGTGATGGCGCTGCGCGAACGCTATCCCCGGCAGTCGGGGGCGGGAGAGGTGCTGGCCGTGGAGGTCAAACGCTGGACGGGTTGGGCAGGCCGGCCAGCGGCCTAGCCGGGGGAGCGCGCCCAGCCGTTCGCGTTCGGTGTCAGCGTTTCGCGACTGGAGCGAAAGCTAAACAACGGTAGTGTAGCTTCGTGGCCGCCGCCGTCACAGACGACCACCCGACTGCAACCAGAGACGAGCGACGGGACCGATCCCGAGCAGTCCGAACCGACCACCGGGGGCCTGATGGGCAGGCTTGCCGGCAAGGCCAAGGAGGCGGCCGGCACCCTGAGCGGCAACGACGACCTCGCCCGTGAGGGGCGCTTGCAGCAGGCCTCCGTCGACGCCGAATCTCACGCCCGCGCCGCGGCCGCGCAGGCTCGGCAGGCCGATGCCGAGGCTTCACTGCAGGCCGAGCGCGAGCAGGTCGAAACCGAGCGGGCCCGCCTGCAGAATGAGGTTGCCGCCGACCAGCGCGAGGACCGCATCGAAGCCGAGCGCCACGATGCCGAGGAGCGCGCCGAGACGATCGCCGAGAACGAGAAGGCCGCGGCCCAGCGCCAGCGCGAGCAGCAGGAGTCAGCGGCGACCGGGCCGAGACCCAGGCCGAGCGCGAGCGGACCGCCGCCGCCGAGCAGTCGATCCGCCTCGAGCAGCGGGCGCGGCAGGCCGAGGCGACGGCTACCGAGATCGATCCCAGGGAGGACGCATGAACGCCAGGACCATCCCCAGAGTTGTCATCGAGAACTCCCTCACCGCGGTCCGGATCCCGACCGAGGCCGTGATCGACCGCCTGCCGGGAAACGGCACCGGCGTCGGACCGACGGTCCGGGTGATGGTGGACCGTGCCGATGCCTCGCTGCGAGCCGTTGTCGCCTCCGTGCTCGGCGACGGCGGCCTGGAGGCCGACGCCAACCTGCGCGCCGCGGCAGCCGACCAGCGCGAGCAGGCCTTACGCCTGCGCGAGCGGGCCGATCAGACCGCCGAACAGGCCGACGATCGTCTCCAGCAGCGCGAGGCGCAGGCCGAGCGCCGCGCGTGCAGGCCGCGAAGAAGGCCAAGGCCCAAAGCGAGCAGGCCGACGGCGACCGCGCGGAGAAGGCCAAACAGGCCGTCAGCGCCGAGCGCAAGCGCAAGCAGTCCAGCCAGCGCGCCAAGGCCCAGTCGACCAAGAAGATCGGCGAGCGCGCCCGTCGGAAGAAGCTCGAGGCGCTCGACGCCAAGACGGAATCGCTGGCCGCACAGGAGCAGGCGCTGACCGCCGCCGATGAGGCCCGGCGCCTGCGCGAGGCGGCCGGGGCGGCCAAGACGAAGCGCGAGAACAACGGCCGCTAGCCGAAACCGGGCCGGCGGCGAGCGTCAGCCGACGTCCGCCGCCCGCTCGGTCTGAGCATCACCGATAGTCCGGGCCGGGAAGTTCGTCTCGGCGCCGCGGCCACCCCGGCCATCGTGCGTGTGCGGTTCACGCGCAGGCCTGAGCCAGCGGGAGCGGGCGAGCCCATTCGGCAGCTAAGGTCGGAGACGTGACTGGGGAACCCGCAATCGAGGTGCAGAACCTGGTGCGCGAGTTCCGCAAGGGACCCCGGGCGGTCGACGGAATCGACCTCGCGGTCTCACCGGGCGAGATCTATGGCTTTCTGGGGCCCAACGGCGCGGGCAAGTCAACGA
>JALYZB010000094.1 GCA_030945945.1 Actinomycetota bacterium
ACGCAAGGGCGGGTTCCGGCAATTCCAACGACGAGGCAGATCCGCGGTCCGCTCGGAATGGCGCTTCATCGCCGCCACCCACAACCTCCTGAAGCTCCACCACCACTGGATCACCGCCGACATCGCCTGAGAAGGCACCCCCAGGCCGCGACCACCCAGGCACAAAGCGGTCCCCCGGAGCCATCCGATCATCGCCTATCTTTTCCCGACAGCCTCGGGCGACAGCGTTCGTGCCGTTGTCCGAGCTGCAGTCGCTGCGTGGACGACGTGAGCGCTTGGTGTGCGCGAGTATGGCGCTGCCCGATCATGAGACTCCTGCTTGTAGAAGATAATCCGAAGCTTGTGCGGTCGATCAGCCGTGGCCTCCGCGCGGAGGGCTATGCGGTCGATGTCGCGACCGACGGCGATGCTGCGCTGATGCATGCCGGCGTGTGGGAGTACGACGGGGTGATTCTCGACTTGATGCTGCCGATCCGCGACGGCTTCGACGTGTGTCGGAGTTTGCGTCGCCGCGGTTCGTGGGTGCCCATCCTCATGCTGACCGCGCGAGACGGGGTCGATGATCGGATCACGGGACTGGACGCCGGCGCTGATGATTACCTTGCCAAGCCGTTTGATTTCGGGGAGTTCTCGCCCGGGTGCGGGCCTTGGTGCGCCGCGCGCCGCAGGAAAGGGCCGCCCGCATTGTCTGCGGTGACCTCGTTCTCGACCCCGCCACGCGAGAGGTCCTGCGGGGGGTTGCAGCGATTGAGTTGACCCCCCGTGAGTTCGCCGTTCTGGAGTATCTAGCCCGCCGCGCGCCCCAGGTCGTCCGCCGCACGGAGTTGCTCGAGCATGTGTGGGACGCGAACTTCGGCGGCTCGACGAACGTGGTCGACGTGCATGTCGGGCGCCTGCGGCAAAAACTGCATCGGCCATCTGACCGAGCCAGCGTGATTCAGACTGTGCGCGGGGTTGGCTTCATCCTGGATGTCCCGTCATGAACGCCCCGATCCGGGTTCGGATGACGGCGTGGTACGTGATGCTGCTGGCCGCGATCATCGCTGCTGTCGGCGCGTTCGTGGTGATCCGGCTGAGAGCCGACCTGACCAGCGCGACAGATCGCTCCCTGCGCTCAACCGTGCCGCAGATCGCGGCCGGATACAGCCTTGAGGGGCTGCTCGAATTTCGCGATAAGTCCAGCAGCCTCCTCGCCGGAGAGCGAAACGCAGCGCAGATCCTGTCCGCGGCGGGCACCGTGGTGAGCTCGGCAGCCGACCGCGTGAGCCGTCTGCCGATGCTCGACCAGAAAAGCCTGCCGTTGGCCCTGCGCAGCCGACTGCCGATACGCAGCCGCAGCTTTGGCGGCGGCCCTCAGTTTCGCGTGGCCGCGGCTTCGGTCGTCCGCCGCGGCGAGCGCCAGGTCATCGTTGCGGCGGTGTCGCTTGCGCCGGTGGATCATTCGGTGCACCGCGTCCTGATTCTTCTGCTCCTTGCCCTGCCGGCCGCGTTGGTGGCGACGGCGGCCGGGGGCTGGTGGCTGGCCAAGCGAGCGATGCGACCGATCGACCGCATGGTCCGGGCCGCGGAAGGAATCGGGGCTACGGACCTCAGCACTCGGCTCACCGTGCCCGCCAGCCACGACGAGCTGGCGCACCTCGCCACGACCCTGAACGTGATGCTCGACCGCATCTACCACGGCGTGACCCAGCAGCAGCGCCTCGTGGCCGATACGTCCCATGAGCTGCGTACGCCGTTGGCGGTCATGCGGACGGACATCGACGTCAGCTTGGGCTCAGATGATCTGTCGCCTGCGGCGACAGAGGTGCTGATGAGTAACCGCGAGGAGGTGGACCGGATGATCGCCACAGTTGACGATCTGATGATCCTCGCCCGGACCGACGAACGCGGGCTGCGTCTGACCCCGGTTCTACTTGATCTGCAGGAACTGGCCAGCCGCGCCGTGCGACGGCTGGGACCGCACGCCCATCGCCATAACGTCGAGCTCGCCACCGATGGCCCATCCGCCACCGTCCGCGCGGACCCAGCGCGTCTCGATCAGGTGCTGCGCAACCTGATCGACAATGCGATCAAGTTCGGTGGCGGCGGGCCGGTGACCGTGCGCACATGGCAGACGTCGCAGGAGGCGGGCGTCACGGTAGAGGATGATGGCCCGGGTATTCCTCAGGATCTCGGCGAGCGCGTGTTCGATCGTTTCTTCCGGGTCGATCGGTCTCGCGACCGCGCGTCCGGTGGTAGCGGTCTGGGCCTCGCGATCGTGCGTGAGCTGGTCGTCGCCCACGGTGGTCGGGTGGCGGTCGCCCCCCGGCTCCCGCACGGCAGCGCGTTCACAATCGCGCTGCCCACCGCGTAGGCCCTCACGTCTCGCGGAGCAACTCGGTGGGCCGGAGCCTCCGCAGCAATTCCGTTGCCGTGAGCGCCGACACCAAGGCTGCCAGCAGGACGAGGCCGATCAGCGCCAGTGTGCCGAGGATCGAGAGGGTCGCGCTCCGGTTGAGAATGAAGAGCGGTTGCAGCACACGAACCAGGAGGTATCCCATGACGGCGCCGACGAGAACTCCGGCGATCAGGCCGAAGCCGGTGACGACGGCGGTTTCGCCGAGGACCAGGGTACGCAGCTCACGCGTCTGCAGGCCCTGGGCGCGGAGCGTGACGTATTCCCGCCGGCGTTGAAGCATCAGTCCGAATACGAAGATGGCAATCCCCGCGGCCGCCATCAGCAGCGTGTACAGCGAGTCGAGATCCACCAGGCCGTAGACGTTGAGCGCGGTCAAGCTCGACTGGTCTTTGTCGAGACTGGTCCGCGTTGTGTCGATGGTGAGCCGATCATGAGCACCAGGGCCCGCTCGTAGCGACGCCACCGCGATCGCGAGCCCAGCGCTTCCCGAGTCCGCAGTCCGGGCCAAGAAGTAGTCAGCCGTGTTCAGACGCGTTGCCGCGTCGTAGAAGTTGAGGTTCGCCACCAGATCGACGCCCTGAGGAAACCCGGGAAAGCGGGTGAACAGTCCGACAACGCGAGCTTGCACCGGGACCTGATTCGGCGTGCCCCGGGCCAACAGAACCCGGACCCGATCGCCCACGGCCACCTTGAGGTCACCGGCGGTCGCCTCGCTGATGAGGACGCCACCCGGCTGACGCTGGAGCGTCGTCAACGCGCTCGCGGCGGAGCTGGCAACAAAGAACCGATCGGACAGGGCCGCAACCCGACCGAAGCTGGCCGGATCGATCGCCGCCAGGCTCTTCTGGTCCTCGTTGAACGAGGTCGTCAGCACGGCGTTTTGCAGCTTGAACACGACAGGAGTGGCCGCTGAGACTCCGGGCACAACGAGCTTGGAGGCGAAACTCGGCGGATGCGGAGCCACGCTGAGAACGCTTGGAGTCACGCGGACGTCCGATCCGACCACAAAGCGCGAGTCGGATGCTTTCGCCGCGTCATAGCTACTGGTGAAGATGACGAGGCTCGTCCCAAAGGCGACGACCAGGCCGACGGCGGCCACTCCGCCGGCCAAGGACCACGAGCGGCGCCGGATGCTGCGGACCAGGCTGCCCCAGACCGGTGACCCGTAGCGCGATGCAGCGGGAACGTGTGCGCGTGAGGCCAGCGCATCGAACGCGCGCACGGATAAGAGCACACCGGCGATCCATACGCCGACGGGGGCGAGGAGCAGATGGGACGGCAACGAAACCGCGCGGCCCGCGTACACGGAGCCGGCCGGAGCGTTGAACGCCCCCGTTCGCAGGGCCCAGAACTCTGCACCGGCCGTCGCGGCCAGCAGCAGCACATCAAAGTGCAGACGACGCCACGCCGGGGCCGCGCTCAGCATCATCTCGCTGCGCTCCTGGCTGATCTCCCGCCGCAGCGACCGCCGACCAGGCAGGTAAAGCGCCAGGGCGGTGGTCACCATCCCCACCCCAACGCTGATCAGCGCCGAGACGGCCAGCGCGCCGAGTGAGGTCGAGAACAGCGTCGCAGGCCCGAGGATTGCCATGACCGACAGGAGACCGATAGCGGCTCCCACGACCGACCCGCTGCCCGCCAAGGCGAGCGTCCGGTAGAGCAGCATCCGCACAAGATGACCTTGGTTCGCGCCACGGATCCGGAGAAGGGCCTGTTCGCGTCGCTGCGCGGCGGCCAGAATGCTACCCGCGTAGGCCGCCAGGAACCCCGCCAGGAGCGCCCCTGGCAAGCCGAGAAAGAGGAACATCCGCTTCGCGACCGCTGCGTCATCACGAGCGACCTGCAGCGTGTTCGACGCGTTATCGATGAGGTAGCTCTGACCGGCGGAGATCTCGCTCACCGTACGTGCGACGGTCCGCGTCTGGAGGAGAGCGGTGCCAGGATCCTCCTGCAGCCGTGACCGGTCGAGCTGAACATCGAGCTCGACCAGCGGCTGGGCCTTCTTCGCCTGCCCGACCGTTGCCGTCGCCGCCTGGAACGCCGGGATGATCACATGCCGGAACGTCGCCGGGTCAACCACGATCGTGTGCGGGAGGTAGAGGAACGCCTCGAGGTCACTCGCCTTGCGGCTGTAGAACAGGGGGTTGGCCCGCGACAGGTCGGTGATCGCGCCAACCGGCACGGCAAGCGGACGCGACCTGCCGGGCAGACGGAGTTGCACGCGTTCGCCCAATCCAGCGCCGAGCGCCCGAGCGCTCTCGGCGCTGAGCGCCGCAGCGCCAGGGCGCAGAGATCCGCTGACGACCCGCACCGAGGGATAGTGCCGCTGGTACTGGCGATCGAAGCCGAAGATGCGGACCGTGTCGTGAATCGTTCTCCCCGCCGTCGACAGCGAGCCCGGCGGAAGATCGACGAAGGCCAGCGTGTCGGCGGCCGCAACGTCGGGGACAGCCCGCACGCGAGTCGCCAACTGCTCGATCGACGCCGGCCTGGGGGCAAAGGCCGCCGCCGGCTCGATGCTCTCGCGACTCGATATCCGGCCGAGCAGCCTCAGCGGCTGCGTGTCGGTTGGCACCGAGGCCCGGGCCCGATACCGGAGCGTCACCGTTGACCCGGCGGCGACCGTGCCCAGGTTCAGGCCGAGCTTCGCCAGTCCCGCCGACAGCGGGACGCCGTTCGCCGGGTCCCTGAGCCGTCGACCGCTGACCTCGGTGCTCGCCGACACGTAGTTCAGCGATGGCGGCGGGACGTCGTTGACCACCACCTCATTGGCGGGCACTCGTCCCTTGTTGCTGACGGTGAGAATGATCGTCACCTGCTGCCCAGCGGCGACGTGGCCTGCGGGCGTCACCCGCTCAGACAGTTCGAGCCCGTGCGTCGCAGCTCCGCCGACCACCGACTGCAGGTCGATGGCCAGGGGGGCGAGGGCTCGCTTGGTCATCGACGCGCCGGAACCATCAATGAAGAACAACACGCTCGAGAACAGCCCCACCCCGAGCGTCACCCCGGCCAGCGCGGCCAGCGTTCGCCGCGGATTGCGCACCAGGTCGCGCCGGACGTAGCTAGCCAGCATGGGCGACCAACGGGTTTGATACCAGTCGACCGTCGCGCAACGCCACGGTCCGATCCATGCGGTCTCCCGCGCGCTGGTCATGGGTCACCATCACGATCGTGGTTCCCATCGCCTTGCGCGCGGCGAGCAGGAGGTCGACCACGGCCGCCGAGTTCTCGGCGTCGAGCGAACCCGTCGGCTCGTCGGCAAGGACCAGGCTCGGCCGGTGCACCAGGGCGCGAGCGACGCCGACGCGTTGGCGCTGACCTCCGGAGAGTTGGTCGGGCAGCTTGTCCTCCTCGCCGGCGAGCCCGAGCTGATCAAGTGTCTCCCGACAGCGCACGTCGCCGTTCTCGCGACCCGCGAGCGAGAGCTGAAGAGTCACGTTCTCGAGAACGGTGAGGAACGGGTGAAGGTTGTCGGACTGGAATACAAAACCGAACGCCTCGCGCCGGAGGCCCGTCCGCTCACGCTCGGACATACTCGAAATCTCGCGATCACCGATCACGATCCGGCCGCTCGTCGGGACGTCGAGCGCCCCGAGGAGACCTAGCAAGGTGGACTTGCCACAGCCGCTCGGCCCGACGATGGCCAAGCTCTCGCCCTGTCCGACCGAGAATGTGACGTCCTCCAGCGCACGCACCACGCCGCCCGGAGTCGCGTACTCCATCGAGACTCGGTCAAGCTCCACGTGGACCGGATGTCTCACAGGTGACGCACCTCCCCGTCCACCAGCCGCAGCTGAGTGCCCGTGCGCGCCGCGAGCTCCAAGCTATGAGTCACCAACAGGACCGCCAGCCCCCGTTCACGGGACGCGTCGAACACGATTTCCATGACGCGTGCCGCCGTGGCGGAGTCGAGCTCGCCGACCACCTCGTCAGCGAGGAGCAGGTCAGGCTCGTTGGCGAGGGCCACCGCCAACGTGACCCGCTGGGCCTCCCCGCCGGAGAGGCGGCGGGGAAGATGGTGACGACGTGTTTGGAGGCCGAGTTGATCGATCAGGTCGTCGGCGCGAGTGGCGGACGCGTCCCCACCGGCGAGGTCGATAGCCAGTTGGACGTTCTCGACCGCGGTGAGGAACGGGATCAGATTGCTGTTCTGCAGAGCGACGCCAATGCGATTGGCCCTGAGGCTCGCTCGGGCCGTATCGTCCAGCACGTTGAGGTCCTGCCCGTCGAAGAGAACCCGCCCACGATCAGGAGTCATGAGACCGGCGAGCAGCGAGATCAGCGTCGACTTCCCGCTCCCCGACACCCCTACAAGACTCGTTGTCTCTCCGCGTTCGATCCCCAGGCTGACCTCGGAGAGAACCCGCGTCGCGAGATCACCCTGCCGATAGGCCTTCGATACCGCCTGCGCCTGGAGCAGCCTGCTCACGGTGCCCGCCTGGCTGCCGGGGATCGATCGTATGTGCCCCGCGCAGTCATGCGGGCGTGCCGATCAAGCTTCAGGACCTCGGCACTGATCTCCGCCAAGCCCCTCGGCGTGAGCTGAATGAGATTGACCAGCTCCTCCACATCCTTGTGGTGGCTGAACACCATCGGGGTGTTGAGGATCTGGCCCACCCCCGGCGCGTAATACTTCAACTCGTTGTTGAGCGCCGACGCCTTGCCCTCGCGCACTGTCAACACATTCGTGTAACAGTTGAACGCGACGCACTGCCTGGTGCCCCGGGCCACCGCCTGGGCCACATCGGGGTCGGCGTGCGGGGGCTGAGCGATCGTCCACGGCGGCATCTGCGGCGAGGCATTCACCGGCATCATCAGCCCAGGTCTTGCCCCGTCGACGCCGGCCAACCACGCATCGCGTCTGATCGAGAACCGCCCGCCCTCATACTCCTCGGTATAGCTCCCGACGCTCCAGATGTTCCCCGCCCGATCCTGGGCGCGCCAGTCGACCGACTGCTGCGTGACCTGTCCCGCGTCGATGTCCTGGTCAATCACGGCCACCGCCCGCACCCCGTCGATCCGCCGGATGACGTCCGTAACGGTGCTGACGACGATGTGCGGGACGGCGCGGTGCCCGACCAGCGTCGTGCCCTTCCGGACTGATTGCAGGCCGGGTCTCAGCAGCAGATACTCGTTCGACCCAGCGATTGGCGAGACGAAGTTATCTGCGATGAACCGGGCGTTAGAAAACGTCGGCCGGCCCTTAGCGGCCGACGCGTGACGACTCGTCCCCCCACATCCGACGAGAGCAGCACCCCCCAGCAGCGCCGCCACAGCGGCGCGACAGCAGCGGAATCTACGGGAGGCGGCCATCGGCATCTCGCCGATCGTGACAACCGGACTCTGACGGGATTCTGAAGCGCCGCCAATTTCCGGCTGAGCCGCGATTGCGCATGGTGCTTGCTTCCACATCCGCGGGCCAGCGGGAAGATCGTGTCTACAGCGGGGGGCCTCGCGGTGGCACCGCTCGGCTGAAAGCAAGCTCAGAGTCAGGCGGGAAGTCCTGGAAGTCAACTCACGACCGATACCTCGACCGTGCCTGCTGAGTTACGAAGGTATTCGGTCGCCGCGGCTCGGACAGCCGCGTGATCGCTACCACTCAGATGGAATGGCGCGACAGCGGGCGGTGGCGCTGCTGGTCGTCGGTCAAGCGACACTCACCCAGGCGTGACTGCGAAAGGCATGCAGCACCAGCACGACAGTCGGTTACGCGGACTGGCCAGCCGTGCATCTGTGAGTGCACGGGCATCTTGGAGCTGGCGCCGACGGTCTCGGGATGCGCGGATAGCGCGCACACCCGCCACCGACGCCCGTCCTCGGCCGATGCGCCAAGTGTTAGCTGGCGGCCGGGAACGCCGGCCAGCACCAGAGCAGGGGGCGCGCTCGCCGCGGTCGCGCTACCGGTATCGGGCATGAGCGATCACGATTGCCGAAGCTTGCTGCGCCACAGTTGCAGCCACAGCCGACCCGGATCGAGGGCGGTTACCGGCCCCTCAAGAGCGGTTCACGGAAACCAGGAATCTGGCGATTTGCAGGCAGATCAACCAAACTCACTCCTCCCCGGTCGGCTTCGAATCCCGGTAGCCGTACTTCGAATCCCCCGTGTTCACGAGGGATTCCGCGTTTGAAGGGGGGTGCGCCACAGTCGTATCCCCGTCCTGTCTGAAGGCGGGTTTGGGCGCAGTGGCGTTTGATAGCGGTCATCTGCGGTCGTAGGCGGTTCGCGAGCGGGCTCAGCTTGGGGTCTGAGGGGTTCGAGATAGCCGTCGAGGCGGGCCGCGGCAGCCGCTTCGCCGCCGGGGATGAGATGGCCGTAGCGGTACGTCAAGCCGAGCTGCCCTTACTGCCGGGCCGCGCGCGAGCATCTCGCGGCCGAGGGCCGCGGGCTCGCGCTCAGGGGTATGCAGTAGTTGAGTCAGCTTGAGTACTGCGACTGGAGTCGGGGAGTCGTGCGAGGGCCTCCTGCGGCTCGATCCACAACACCTGAACGAGAATGACCGCCACGGAAAGCAACGGGACCGCGATCAGCACGCCAACCAGCCCGAACAGCGCTCCCATGACCAACAGGCCGACGGTGACCACCGCGGGATGCAGATCGATGGTCCGGGCCATGATCAGCGGCAGGATCAGATTTCCCTCGATCTGATTGACGATCAGGTAAACGATCAGGACCAGGACGGCCTTTCCGGGGGACTGGGCGAGGGCCGCAAGTATCGGGGGCACTGCGCTAACCACCGAGCCGTAGTTCGGGATCACGGTCATGAACGCGGAAAACACCGCGAAGCCGATCGCGAAGTCGAGTCCAATGATCTGCAGCCCGGCGAACAGCAGTGCTCCGAGCACCAGCATGTCGATCCCGACCGCGGTCATCCAACCGAGCCAGGCGGATCGGATGCGTTCCAGCACCGTGCGAGCCTGGCTATGGTGTGCCGCGGGCAGCAACCGCAGGAAGTTGTCGACCAAGACGAGGGGGTTGACGGCGATCAGGAACGCGGCGACCACGACCAGGACCAGCGAGAGAGCGATGCCACCGGCAGTGATGCCGATCCGTTCGACGGGACCGGCCAGCCGAAAGGGATGGGACGCATACCCCTGAGCAAGTCCGCCCAGCTGGGCCGAGAGGGCGTGCGAGTTCATGCCCAGACCGTGGAGGTAACGGTCGGCTTCGGTGAGGATGCTCGGCAGACGCGCGGCGAACTGCTTGACCTGTTCCACGAATGTGGGGAGCACCGCAAGCCCCAGCCCGGTCGCTGCTCCAAGACCCAGCACCAGCGCGCCTAGGGCGCCGACCGCCCGGGGCGCGCCACGCCGCTCGGCCAACGAGGCCGCGGCGGAGAGTGGCAGTGACAGGATGATCGTCACGGTTACGGCGAGCAACAGCGTCTCCAGTTGCCGTGCGACGAGAGCGACGCCGATCAGCCCGGCGGCCATCCCCACAACGCGGTAGGCGACGCTCGGCGTCATCACGCGCGATCAGGTCCGGCGATGTGGACCGAGCCCAGATATACGGCCGATCGGCGGACGAGTGGCGTGCCGAGGGGCTTTAGAGGGCATCCTAGGCCTGGATGCGAAACTCGGCACTCACTCCGGCGACGCTGTACCGGGCGGTCCTGCTCGCCTTTGGACTCGCGGTGGCGGGCCTGATCTTTGAGCAGATCGCCACGCTGATCCTCGCGGTGCTGATCGTGGTCATCATTGCCCTGCCCCTTTCCGCCTTCGCCAGTCTTCTGCAACGAATCGGCATTCCTCGAGGGATAGGCGCGTCGCTCGGCCTGTTGCTCGGCCTCGGAGCGCTGGGGGGACTGATCGCCCTGATCGTTCCGATCTTCAACCACGAGATCAACCAGTTCGCCAGCGCGCTGCCGAAGATCGTGGACGCGCTGCGCCACCGACTCGGGCGCCTCACCGGCACCTCTCCGAATCGGACTGGTCAGCAGATACAGCATTTCGTTAACACCTACACCCAGCATCCCACGAAGCTTCTCGGGCCCCTGGCCTCGGTCGGCGCGAGTGTCGTGGCCGGGATCGCAACGCTGATCGTCGTCCTCCTCACGGCGCTGTACACGGCCATCAATCCCGAGCCACTTGCCCGCGGCATTGTGAGCCTGGCCCCCCCCGCCAAACGTCCGGGGGCCGAGCACATCCTGTCGCGTTTGCGCGTGGCATACCTCGGTTGGCTTCGCGGCCTGTTGATCGGCATGGTCGTGCTCGGCGGGGTCACGTATCTCGGGCTGCGGATCGTCGGGCTCGATTTTGCCGCCTTCTTCGCCGTGTTCACCGCAGTCGCAATGATCATTCCCTATTTCGGCGCACTTCTCAGCTCGATCCCACCGATCGTCTACGCCCTCACGCTCTCCCCCGGAAAGGCGTTGATCGTCGCGATCATCTACCTCGTCTCTCACCAAGTGGAGAGCAACATCATCCAGCCGCTCGTAGTCGCGCGGACCGTCGAGCTGCATCCGGCGGTGGTCGCAGTCGGCGTCGTGGCCGTCGACCGGCTGTTCGGCTTTGCCGGGCTCATCATCGCCGTGCCGATCCTGGCGACGGCGCGGATCCTCGTGGACGAGCTGTGGATCAAGCCCGTCGAGCAGCATGATGCCCAGGGGTTTACCGGGGAGATGACGAGCTCACCGATGCAGGTGGTTTCGGTGGCCGGCCGTCCCGCGCCTCGGCCACCGAGACCGTCCAACGGCGACTGATCGTCAGTCGGCTCACAGCGTGGATGGGTGGCGGGGTGATGGGGCGCGTTCTTGTTCCAGGTCCTGGGTCGATCAAGGGGTTGGAGTGGCTGGCGACGGGACGTCGCTTGCATGTTCGGTCGATCCTTGCCCCTGTCGATCAGCCTCGGCCCATCGGAGCGTTCAAAGACGCCGAGCCAGACGAAGACGGAGCTGACCCGCGGCCTCAAGGAAAGGCGCGCGGCGCATCAGGCAGAACACGGCGGCTGGATCAGATTAGCCGGGAGCCTGGCTACCGTTGCGCCGGACTTCGCCGCGTACCGTCGCCTCGACACCGAAGAGCCCGGACGCGGGCGGCTCGTCACCCAGCTCGACCAGCGGCATCGTAGAAGCTACTTGGCAGGCGGCGACGGGGTCAGTCGTGCGCGCACCACCGCGAAGATCTCCGGGGTGCAGGGTCTCGGGGCGTCAGATCTCTGCCGATCATCGCGCGGGGGTGACAGGGGCGATCGTGAACACAACCGCGACCGTCGCGTCGACCTCTTGGACACCGGGATGGACCGTGGTGGGTGTCGAGGGTGCCGCCGCGGCCGTCGGCGGGGTCGCGCCGCCGGACGCGGCTACGACACCTGACTGCGGGTTGAGGCTGATCGACTGCACCCCGGTCACGGTGTGGCCGAGTTGGGCGGCGGCGGCGTTCGCCTGGTTTTGGGCGTCCGTGATCGCCGCGTTCTCCGCTGCGACCTCGCCGGCCGACCGGTTCGCGAACGAGAAGTCCGGTCCGTTGATGCTGGTCGCCCCGGCGTGGGTGGCCGCGTCGACCACGCGGCCCACGATCGCCGCTGTCGAGGTGACCGACAGAGACTCGCTGGTGGCGCAGCGTCTGATCAGGTGCTTGTGTCCCTTTGGCCCGACGCGGATCCCCCCGCAGCTGGTGTTGATCGATTCGGTCTGGATCCTGGAGGCGGGCACGCCGACGCCACGAACGGCGTCGACGATCGCGTTGACACGCCGGTTCGCCGCGGACAGCGCCGCCGCAGACGTCGGGGCGGAGCGCATCACCGACAGCGACAGTGACGCCACGTCCGGCATCACCATCACCGACCCGTGGCCATCCACGGTCAGTGTCCCCGGCGTCGATGTGTCGGCGAGCGCCGCGGGCGCAAAGCTCAGCGAGATCAAGGCCACCACGGCCGCAGTTCGGGCATGCACAGGAAACCCCCTTCGATCGGCTGACAGAGCCGCAAGCTATACACCCACACGCGGCCGCTGTCACGGGATGTTGCTCGACGGGCTGCCGCGCGAAACCCGGGACTGTGGTGGACGATCGCATCCACGGCAGAGGAGCTGACATGACTAAGTACGTCGGAGCGATTGACTAGGGCACCACCAGTTCGCGCTTTATCCTGTTTGATAAGAACGGCACGGTTGTCCACGTTGATCAGCGCGAGCATGAGCAGATAAACCCCAAGGCGGGCTGGGTCGAACATGACGCTAAGGAGATCTAGACCCGTACGCGTGAGGTGATGTTGACCCGACCTCAACGGACGCCGATCTGACCGTGCCGATCGTGACTATCGGTGCTCGGTGGCGAGTCGGAGTCCGAGGGCGATCAGGACGGTGCCGGTGATCCGGTCCATCACCGCGCGTACCCTCGGTCGCGTGATCGTGTCGATCAAGCGCGCGGCGAGCACGCAGTAGAGAGCGAGCCAGGCGACCGTCATCGCGACGAACACCGCGCCGAGGATTAGCGAGGGCAGCAGAACCGGCCGGCCAGTATCGACGAACTGCGGAAGCAGGCTGGTGAAGAAGATCCCGATCTTCGGGTTGGCCAGGTCGCTGAGCATGCCCTGGCGAAAGCCAGCTAGGCCGCTGGGCGCTGGATGCCTGGCTGCGGACACCCCGCCGGCGACGGGAGCGCCGTCGATCTGATGCCCCGCGGTGCGGAACGCCTGCACTCCGATCCAGATGAGATAGGCGGCGCCGCCGAGCTTCAGCACCGTGAAAGCGACAGCTGAGGCCTTCAACAGCGAGGCGATCCCGACGGCAGCGGCAAGTGTCCACACCGACAGGCCCCCACCGACTCCGAACGAGCTCGCGAGCGCGGTCCGGCGGCCGTGGAGCAGCAGGTTCTTGGTGACGACCACGGTGTCGGGGCCGGGGAGGACGATCACGATCGCGGAGACCCCGACGAACACGAGGAAGTGGGTGATCACCCCACGAGTGTCGCACGCGGAGCGCGACGTCAGGTTACGCGCGAAGCCGAGGCGGAGACCACCGCGTGCGCTGACCGCGAGGCGCCTACGTGGGCGGTGTCATCGAGCCCGCGTCGCTGGCACCAAACCAGGAGGCCGGAAACCTTGCGGCTCCAGACTCCCCGAGCCAGTCAGTAACTCATGCAGCGCTCGCGGCGCGGCAGCGATGAGCTGGCCGCAGATTCGAGGCGCACGAAGACTCGTGTGGACAGCCGGGCGGTCGACTCCGAGCATCTGTTCGCCACGGAATCGAGCGCACGTCGCCTGGCCCGGTGGAGGAGATCGCATCGTTCGCGGCCCTCTCCGGCTCGCAACCGAGGGGTGGATGATTCCCATCGGCGCCCGGCCGGGGAGGGTCTGATTCCGGCGCGGACGATCGCGTTGCTCACCCCGGCCTCGCCGAGCTCGCGATTGCGTTGGCGACGCTCCAGTACCTGCACTACGGTCGGGTCGTCGCCGGTACGGTTCTCTCTCTTAGTCGCCGGGTAGGGGGCGGAGATGAAACTATTGGATCCGGCTCTCAATGACCTGTCCCCACGTCACCTGGAGGTCTACTGGCGATACCAGGTCGTTCGCACCGCCGTCGACTTCGGCGCCGCGCTTTGCTTCGTCATCGGCAGCGTGTTCTTCTTTTTCGCGGCGACGGCCAGGGCTGCAGATTGGCTTTTCCTGGTTGGCTCGATTCTCTTCGCGGTGAAGCCAACGATCGACATGATCCGATCGCTTCATCTCCGCCGGCTCCCGACACCTCGCGATTGTAGGCGGCGGGTGAATACTGGGCCAGCTGCGCCGGTTGAAAACTGAGGCCACTTGGCGGGGGGTCGGGGTGCTGTCCGGCTGGGCCTTGACGCACGCTCGATCCGTATGGCTCGGGCGAGGAGCAGGGTGTGGTCGGCGTGGAGCAGTGGCGGAGTTCAGACGGTCAGCGAGGGCACCTTAGCTTCGACCGCCGCGGCAAACACGCGTCGGCTGCCACGCAAATCGGCTCGGCTGGTCACAGATTCGTCGCGACCGGGCTGAATCAGCCAGGCAAGATGAACCACGGCGTCCGCGCCGCGAAAGATCGGCACCAGGTCGGACTCGGCGACGTCAGCGGCTACGAACTCACCCTCGCCCCAGCGAACGCAGAGGCGCCCGGCAGTGACGGACCATGCACGTAATCGTCACGGGTGCGACCGGGAACGTGGGGAATGCAGTGATACGGGCGTCGGCGTTCGACTCAGGGGTCGGCGAGATCGTCGCGTTGGCGCGGCCGGTCCCGAATAGCACAAACGCGGGGCGATGCCGACGTTCGCTGGCTTCGGCGACCTACCACGCCGGGCGTGCCCTCTCCGCCTCAAAGTGTGTGGCGACGCTGGATCGCGCACCGCCCGCTTCTGCTGCTTCACGGCTGGGCAGGCATGAGCAGTAGCAGCCCGGAGACAGAAGTGAAAGACTCCCACGTCCGTTTCTTTCAATAGGAGGTCCTCCATGGCTGAGAGCGTCTATCGCGTGACCGAGGTCGTCGGCGTCAGTACCGAGTCTTGGGAGGCGGCCGCGCGCGTTGCCGTCGAGACCGCCGCAAAGACCGTGCGTGAGCTGCGCGTGGCGGAGGTCGTGCGTCAGGACATGACTATCGAGAATGGGGGGGTCGTCAACTACCGCATCCGTCTCGGGATCTCGTTCAAATACGACCGAAGCGCATAAGTCCAACCGGGAACCGGCACCGACCGCCTCGGTTGTCCAGCTTCGCCACGAGCGCGTCGCACGCGGGTTCGCATTATCGGGCGAGCAGCGTACGCGATCGAACTGGTGGCGTGGACGACCAGGACGGGGCCCAACGCTGACCTCCAAACCTTGCCGCTGCTTCGGCGACTGTACGCTTAGCCGCTCCAGGATGCGGTTGGACTGCTACCTAGATGTAGTTCCTATGGGTTGGTGCTCGTTGCCGCTGGCGACCTCTGCCGATGCTCGCTCTGAGGCTTCCTCGCCCGAGTCACGGAGTGACCCGCAATTCCACTCCGCCGGGTCGTCAGCAACCGCGGGTGGGATTGCCATCGGCTGGGTCGGGTGATTCATGTGCGCATCGGCGTGATCGCGAGTGCCGGGTGCGTTTGATTCGGCAATAACAAGTGTGCTTGATGTGCTGGGGGTTGCCGAGCAGCTTCGGGAGACGGTTGATCCGGAGATTCGGAGATCGAGAACGTGATCTGCGGGATCGGCCGGACAGCGGTCACCCAGCGCGGCCTGACCGTCCCGATCGAACACCAGCTGCTGGGGGCCGGTGTCGACGGCTTTGATCTGCTCGTCGTGTCCGCCCTCGGGGTGTTCGACTCTTCGGAGATCGAGCCGGTGCTCGCGCGGCCGGCGGTGCGCAAGGTCCGC
>JALYZB010000098.1 GCA_030945945.1 Actinomycetota bacterium
CCGCGCGCGCCCCGGCTTCGGGCCCCAGGAACCGGCCGACCAGATGCACCGCGAGGTCAAGCCCCGCCGCGGGTCCGCCGGAGGTCACGACGTCGCCGTCATCGACGACTCGCGCGGCGCCGCGCACATTGGCGCCAGCGCCGGCCAGCGCCGCGAGCGCATGGTGGTTGGTGACCGCCGGACGCCCCTGCAGCAGCCCCGCGGTTGCCAGCAGCATCGCGCCCGTGCAGACCGAGGCCAGAACGGTCCCAGCAGCATGCAGAGCCGCGAGCCGGGTCGGGAGCTCGCTGCCGTTGGCCAGGGCGCGCGCCCCCGGTCCTTCATCGAACCAGCCGCCGCCGGGTACGACGAGCAGCCGCGGGCGCTCGCCGAGGGAGGCGCTGAGGGCAAGGGAGAGGCCGTGCGCGGAGCGAACGGTCGTCGCCTCGTCGGGATACGAGACGGCGCGGACCGGAAATCCAGCCGCGGTGAGCACCTCCAGCGGGCCGACGGCGTCGAGATCGTCAAAGCCTTCGAAGAAGAGGATGTCGGTGGTGGGGGCGGTCATCGTCGCATGGTGGCGTCCGTGCGAGCGAGCCACAAGTGGCAGAAGGGCCAATTACCGTCACGTTCCTGCCACGGGTCTAGGATGGGCCAATGAGCGACCGACCATCGATTGGCTGGATCGGAACCGGCGTGATGGGCGCGCCGATGGCGGGTCACCTGTTGGACGCCGACTACGAACTGACGCTCTTCAACCGAACCCGCGCGCGGACCGACGATCTGGTGGCGCGCGGCGCCCGGTGGGCCGACGGTCCGGCCGCGGCCGCCGACGGCGCCGACATCGTTGTGACGATGGTGGGCTTTCCGGCCGACGTGCGCGACACCATTCTGACCGACGGCGCGCTAGCGGCCATGGCGCCGGGAACGTTGCTCATTGACATGACCACGAGCGAGCCCACGCTCGCCACCGAGATCCACGCCGCGGCCGCCGCTCGCGACGTGGCCGCCCTCGACGCTCCCGTCTCCGGCGGGGATCTGGGGGCCCGCGACGCGGCCCTGGTGATCATGGCCGGCGGCGATCCTGAGGCGTTCGCGCGCGCCGAGCCGCTGTTCGCGGTCCTCGGGCGTACGGCGACCCTGCAGGGCGGTCCGGGCACCGGTCAACACACCAAGATGGTCAATCAGATCGCGATCGCGTCGGGAATGATCGGCCTCTGCGAGGCGATGCTCTATGCCCGCCGGGCGGGCCTCGACGTCGAGCGTGTGATCGACACGATCAAGGACGGGGCGGCCGGATCGTGGTCGCTGTCCAACTACGGTCCGCGGCTGCTGCACTCCGATCTCGAACCGGGCTTCAAGATCGACCACTTCGTCAAAGACCTCGGGCTCGCCCTGCTCGAGGCGCGACGGATGAAGCTGCCCCTGGCGGGGACCGCGCTGGCCGAGCAGCTCTACGTCGCGGCGCAGAGCCAGGGCTTCGGGCAGAAGGGCACCCAGGCCCTGCTCGTGACCTTGGACCGGCTGGCCGGCGAGGTACCCGGCGGTTAGTTCCGCCGGCCCGGCTCAGCCGATCGCCCTCAGCAGTGCCGTCGCGCCGGCGGCGAGCACGACCACGCCGATCAACGGTACGCGGAGGGCCAGCGCGATCGCGGCCACCGCGAGGCCGCCGCTGCGCGCGTCGACCACCACCGAGCGGTGTGGGCCGCCGACGGTCTCGGTCAGGACCAGCGCCGCCAAAAGTCCGGACGGAAGCCGTGGGATGGTCCGGGCCAGTGGCCCGGGCAGCTGACGGTCGCCGAACAGCAGCGGGCCGATCGCCTTGATCGCGGCGGTGGTGATGATCAGGCCTGCGACGGTGACCCAGACGGCGGCGCTCATCGACGCCGTCCGATGCCCGCCGCCAGGGCCGCGGCCAGGATCGGCACTCCGGGCGGCAGGACCGGCGTCAGGGCCAGCGCGATCGCGGCTCCGATCGCGCTGGTCACCCGCGCGCCCGGGCGTCGCAGTTCGGCGGCCAGCAGGCCGAGGAAGAAGGCGGGGAAGATCGCGTCGAGGCCGAGCGACCTGGGATCTCCGAGCGCGCTGCCGACAGCCAGCCCGATGATCGTCCCGGTCAGCCAGGTGGCGTACTGGACACCCGTCGCGCCGATCAGCGCCGGGACGTCGAACCATCCGTCGCCGCGGTTGGCCAGCGCCCAGGACGCGTCGACGAGCGCCTGCCCGCGCACGGCGCGGCCGACGGGCCCGTGGCGCAGGGAGGGAGCGATGGCGATTCCCATCGGCACGAAGCGGAGATTGAGGAGGACCCCAGCGAGGATCGCGGTCGCTGCACCGCCACCGGTCGCCAGCACGGCCAGCGCTGCGAACTGCGCCGAGCCCGCGAACACAAGCGCCGACATGACCAGCGTGGCCGGCACCCCGAGCACGGGCTTGGCAAGCACACCGAACGACACCGAGACGAGTAGGCCGGCAAGCGCAAACGGCATGCCGTCCCGGGCGCCGGCGCGCAGGCCCTCGCGACGCGGGGCATCGAAGGGCGGCTCGAGATTCTCCATGGCGGTCGTTCTTATCAGCGTGGCGGGCGCCGAGCGGGGAATGGTCCGCGGATCGGGGTTGAGGTTGGCCCTGGCCATCATCAGGGAGCGCTGGGATCATCCGCGGCGTAGGTCCTCCTCCCCCTCGGCACGAGGCGAAACGCCGCAATGGCGTGGTCACGCGCCGATCGAGGACTTGCGCCCCTCATGACCGGGTGTGCGTGGCCGTCCCAGGGTCATGCACACCCGAGGCGCGCCCTGCTCTCCGGTGCTCAGCCGGGCACGCACGCCGCCAGCTCCCGGATCGCCGCCGGAATCGCGGACTCGGCGATCGAGCCGTAGCCGAGCACGAGTCCGGCCGCTGAGTGTGCGAACACCGCGCACTCATCGTGCAGCCCTGCCACGAGCAGTCCGCGCTCGCGCGCTGACCGTGGTTTCGTCCGCGTGCGGCGGCAGCCACGCCATCAGGTGCAGGCCTGACGAGGCGCCCTGCACCCGTACCTCGGGCAGTTCGGCGGCGAGTGCCTGCACGAGCGCGGCCCGCCGGGCGCGATACACACGGCGTGTGCGGCGCAGATGCCAGTCGACGTCACCTCGTTCGAGCAGGTTCGCGTAGCCGGCCGGGGTGATCACGCTGGGCTGCGCGTAGGCGACGCCGTGCGCGGTGGCCTGCTCGCCGGCCAGGCGGTCCGGGACGATCAGCCATCCCAGCCTCAGGCCCGGCGCGAGGATCTTGCTGCACGTCCCGATGTAGGCCACATGGTCGGGCGCCAGGCTCTGCAGCGAGGCGATCGGCGTGCCGTCATAGCGGTCTTCGGCGTCGTAACCGTCCTCGACGACCAACCCGCCGGTCCGCCGTGCCCACGCGATCAGCTCCGCACGGCGGGCCGGGTGCATGACCGCCCCGGTCGGGTATTGATGTGAGGGCGAGACGACGACCGCACGCGCCCCGCTGGCGTCGAGCTCGGACACCACGAGCCCGCGGGAGTCGACCGGCAGGGGGACAGCCGGCAGCCCGGCCTGCGTGATTGTCTCGCTGATGCGTGGCCAGGAGGGATCCTCGACGGCGACCCGTTGGGCACCGGCATGGCCAAACGTCCGCCACAGCAGGCCGAGCGCGTCGCTGGATCCGCACGTGATCAGGATCTGCTCGCTTTCGGCGCGCACTGCTCGCACTCGCCGAGGTATCCTCCGAGCGTGACCCGCAGTTGCTGCAGGCCCTCCGGCGGGCCGTAGGCGAGGGCGGCATCGGGCAGCTCACGCAGTGCCTTCGCGGTGGCGGTAGCCCAAGCGCGGAAACAGCGAGAGGTCGGGAATGCCGGCGCGCAGGTCGTAGTGGACCCGCGGCTGCGTCACGCGAGCTGCCGGCGCGCGCCGGGAGGGCTGGACCAGCCCGTCGGCCACCCGGGTCCCCTCGCGGGTGCGGGCCAGCAGGTAGCCCTCGGCCACCAGCTGGGCATAGGCCTCGACGATCACCCCCCGCGAGACCCCGAGCTGGCGAGCGAGCAACCGCGTGGGGGGCAGCTTGGAGCCGCTGTGCAGGCGTCCGGACCGGATGCCGTCGCGCAGCTCGCGTTCGACCTGCGCGCGCAGCGGCCGGGATCGGTCCAGGGCGATATGGAGGTCCATGGCTGCTCGCGGTGGTTGACGGACGGACGACGGTTCGCTCTGTGTAGTACCGGATCGCGGTGGGCGCGACCGGCGTCGTGAGATTGGCCCCGATTCGCGGTCGCCCATTGGTCTGGTCAGCGGGGTGAGAATGCTCGGCTTGCCCTCGATCACCGTGCAGCCCCTTGCGCGGCGCGATCGCGGCGCGTGGCAATCCCTGTTTGCGGCCTACATCGCCTTCTACGGCCGCAACCTCAAACCGGGCACCTACGATCACGCCTGGACGGAGCTGCAGGCTCGGCAGAGAATGCACGCGCTCGGCGCTCGCTGGGACGGCTGCCTGGTGGGGATCGCGCACTTCCTCGCGCACCCGAGCACCTCGGCCGATGACGTCTGTTACCTGCAGGACCTCTACACCGAGCCGACGGTCCGCGGGCAGGGCGTCGGCCGGGCGCTGATCGCAGCGGCCACCGAGTGGGCGCGCGACCGCGGTTGCAGCCGCGTCTACTGGTCCACGCATGAGACCAACGCGGTCGCCCGCCGGTTGTATGACACCGGGGGGCAGTACCGAGGGTTCATCCGCTACGAGATCCCCCTGGACTGAGCGCCACTGGCCTCGGGCGCCATCCGGCCGGTGTTCGGCCGGCGAGCGCGGCCCGTCAGGGCCTGAAGTCCTCCAGCGCCACAGTGACGGCTGACGGCCGGAGGCGAGGGTTCAAGCACCCGAGCCTGGTAACGACGAGCCTCGCCTCAGCTTCGGCGCGGATTCATCTCCAGCTCACAGGTTACCGCCGGGCCGGCCGGCCCTACGCGGCGGTCGAACCAGCTGCCCCACAGGCACGCAGCCCGTACTGAACCGCGAGGGCGGCGGCGCGGTTGGCGCGCAGGGCGGCCTGCGCGTCGGCCATGGCGCCCTGGTCGTCACGCTGGGCAGCCGCGGCGAGCGACGCATAGCCTGCGACCGCATCGTCGAGCGCGCGCAGGTATGCCGTCAGCTGGGCCAGCTCCCGCGGGCCCCCGGGGGGACGATGCAGGCCGCGCAACTGTGCCGCCTCGGAGCGGATCACCAGCAGCACGCTGTTCAAATAACCGGCCAGTGCTGTGGAGCCTGTCGCCGCCGGGGCCCGGATCGACCGCGTGGCGCGCAGCGAGCTGGCGCAGATCGCGTCGGCTCGGGCAATGAAGTCGCGCTTGGTCGGACGGGCGGCGCCGCAACCCGCGATCGCCAAGCCCAAGCTGAGAACGACGACGGCGAGCGTGGCGCGGCGCATGTCGCCAACATACGCGATGCTGGACTTGGCTCCTCATCTGCCCATGTACTGCCTATATAGTGGCGCGATGAGCGACACTTGCTTCTCCGCTGGGCCCCGCGCCCGCGATCGCCGCCCCGCGTTCCGGACTCACCGGCTCGGCCGGCTGGCCGCCCCCCTCCTCGTTGTACTGCTCGTCCTGGGGCTGGCCCCGGCGCTCGCGCAGGCCGACTCGCCCTCGACGCTGACCGTCGTCGGCACCAGCGATGTCAGCGATTCGGGCCTGATGAGCAACGTGCTGCAGCCGGCCTTCGAGCAGGCCTATCCCCAGTTCAGCTTCAAGTACATCGGGACCGCGACCGGGACCGCGATCAGCAACGCCGAGAGCGGCTCGGTCGGCGCCAGCGCCCTGATCGTCCACGCCGCGTCGCTCGAGAACCAGTTCGTCGCCGGCGGCTACTCCCACGAGCAGTACGGCCGGGCGATCTTCACCAACGACTTCGTCCTCGCCGGGGCGACCGGAGATCCGGCCGGTGTCGCGGCCAACGGCGCCAACAACGTCGCTCAGGCGTTCGCCGACGTCGCCTTGACCGGCGCGGCCGGCAAGGCCACCTTCGTCTCGCGCGGCGGGACGCCGGGCACGACCGTCGAGGAGCACAAGCTTTGGGCGACGGTGCTGAGCGCCAACCTGGCGCCCTCGAGCCTGTTGCTGTGCACGATCAACGCGACCAGCGGCGGTGGCGACACCCCGATCGCTTCCGGGCACGGCGTCGCCGCCTCGGGTCAGCCGTGCCCCAACAACGGGGCGCTGCCGACCGCCTCGCAGCTGCCGTCCTGGTACGTGGCCACCGGCCTCACGCAGGGCCCCAACGTCGTCGCCGCCAACAGCTGCAACCTCCCCAACGGCGGCTGCTACGTGCTCACCGATCGCAGCACCTATGACTACCTGGCCTCGGGGATCGATCCCGCGGGATCGATCCCCAACCTCAAGATCGTCACCCGTGACGACAGTGCCAGCGCGCCCGGTGGCGCCGACGCGCTGATCAACTATTTTCACGACTACACCATCAACCCGAGCAAGCCCGGCGAGACGGTCAACCTGACCGCGGCCCAGGACTGGGCCAACTTTCTGACCCTGCCCAGCACCCAGGCGGCCGTCGGCCAATATCTGTCGCACACCAGTGATCCGGGCGGCGCGCCGTTCAAGCCCGACGCGTCGCCGATCCTCAGTCCGCCCGCGGGTCTGCCCGCCGCCTATCACGCCGGCCGCCCCGTCACCCTGACTGGCACGGTGACCAACGCCGAGACGGGATTTCCCGCGCTGGGCCAGGTCAAGGTGACCCTCAGCCAGCTGATCGGCAACCTGCCCGTGCCGGTCGCCAGCGGGCTGACCAACCTGACCGGGGCGTACCGGATCCGCTTCACGCCGTCGTCCAGCGGCCGCTACGCGGTGTCCACCCCGCCGATCGCCAAAATCGAGGACAGCACGCTGAACCCGGTGTTTGGCGACTTGCTGTCCCCGGCGGTGTCGACGCCAGCCCAGGTGACGGTCCACGGAACGGTGACTGACCTGCGGGTCGAGGCGGTTGCCGGTCGGGCGCTGGTGCTCGGCTCGGTCGCCCCCGGCTTCACGCACGCCGACGGCACGGTCACGATCTCCGCTCGCCGGAGCGGCCGCGGTGGATATCACACAGTGGCCGTCGACCGGCTGGCTTCCGGTGACGGCAATTTCGCCGTCGATCTGCCCTTGGCGGCGGCTCGCTGGCAGTTCCGGGCGCGCTTTCAGGATCCGGGGCGGCTCGTGGCCAGCCGCGCGCGGTCCGTGCGTGGCACCGTCGGCGCTCGCCCGACGACCATCGTGTCGCGGTTCTCGGTGCGGCTCGATCGTGGCCGCATCACGGCGCGAGCCCGTCTGAGCCGGGCGGTTGGCGCCCGCCGCGCGAGCGTCGTCCTGCTGGCGCTGAGGACCTCAGGCACCGGCGCGCGGTACATCCCCGTCGGGCACGCCTCGGTGCGACGCGGCGCGCGCAGCGCGACGATCCACGCGTCGTTGCGACGCGGCTTCCGCTGGGCGCTGGTGCTCGAGAGCGTCGCTCCCGGGCAGGCGTCCGCCTACTCAGCGCAGCTGACGGTCAACGTTCGCTGAGCTGCCGGCGGATGCACCGATTCGCGAAGGTCCTCGTAGCCGGTGTGGCGTTTCTCGGCGCACCAGCTGGGCTGATGGGCCCGGCCACGGCCGCCGCTGACCCGGCGGTCGTCACCGCGACGATCTTCTCCGGCGGTGCGGCGGGCGTCAGCACCCAGACGGTGACGCTCGGCGCGCTGGCCAACTGTCCGACCGCGGACTCGAGCCCGTTCATCCTGAACCCCGGTGGCCTTGCGTATCAACCGGCGGCCGGCAGCTCTTGGTCGCTGGGGACGATCGTGTCGTGCGGCCTCG
>JALYZB010000171.1 GCA_030945945.1 Actinomycetota bacterium
GTCCAGAGGACGGGCACGTTCGGCTGGCGACCGGCCGTTTCGATCCGCCACGAAACCGCGATCTGGATCTCGCGGGTGCCGGCGCAGCACCTGCCCGGCGACACCGTGACGCTGCTGCGCCTGGATCCCCGGCTCGTGACGCTCTGGCTGCACGCGGGCGGCAGCGAGCCCGGCGGCCGGGGCTGGCGATACGGGGACGCGATCCGCGGCGCCGAGCGCGACCGCGTCCTCGCCGCCTTCAACAGCGCGTTTCGCGAGGGATATGGCGCGGGCGGTTTCGCCGCCGGGGGGCGGATCGGCTGGCGGCTGCGGCACGGTGTCGCGTCCGTCGTCGTCTACCGTGACGGGGCGGTGGACATCGGCCGCTGGCGGGTCAGCGTGCCGGCCGCGGGGCGGCCCACCGCCTTCGTGCGCCAGAACCTGGGGCTGCTGATCGACCGCGGACGGATCGCCTCCACGGTGGACACCTGCATCAAGCGGTGCTGGGGCGACCCGCTGCACGAGCAGCCGATCGTCGCTCGTTCGGGGCTGGGCATCACGCGCCGGGGCGACCTCGTCTGGGCAGCGGGATATTTGCTCTCGGTGCGCGCGCTGGCGCAAGCGCTGGCGCGAGCCGGCGCGGTGCGCGCGATGGAGCTCGACATCAATCCCCACTGGGTGGCCGGCTACATCTACGGCCACGGCCGGGGCACGGCCGCGGTCCCGGTCCCGCTCGTCCCCAACCAGGCCGGGATCCCCGGCCAGTTCCTCACCCCCTACTTCCGGGACTTTTTCAGCGTGCTGCCGCGCCGTCCCGCGCCCGGGCGCGCTGGGTGACCAGGACGCACGCCCCGACCACCAGCGCGGCGAGCAGCGCGACGGGATCGATCGACTCTGCGAGCAGCGGGACCGCCCATACGATCGTCAGCAGAGGTTGCGCGAGCTGGACCTGGCTGGCCCGGGCGACGCCGACCTCGGCGAGACCGCGATACCAGGCGAAGAACCCGGCGAAGGTCGAGATCGTCGCCACGTAGGCCAGCCCGAGCAGCGCGCCGGCGCTCAGCGCATGTCCGGAGCGGATCAGTCCCCCGCCGCTGCCGACGCCGACGCCGGCGAGCGCGAGCGAGATCGGAAAGGCGATGACCAGGCCCCAGCCGATCACCTGCCATCCCGGTATCTCGCGCGCCAGCCGGCCGCCCTCGGCGTAGCCGACGGCCGCGACGACCACGGAGGCGAGCAGCAGCAGATCGGCCGTGTGCAGGGCGCCGGATCCGCGCGACAGGGCGTAGCTGGTCACCACCGCGGTACCGAGCAGGCTGGCCAGCCAGAACACCGGGCCGGGCCGGTCCCCGACGCGGATCACGGCGACCACCGCGGTCGCCGCGGGCAGAACTCCGATGACCACGGCGCCGTGGCTGGAGCTGGTGTGGCCCAGGGCCAGTGCCGAGAGCACACCGAAGCCGATCCCGCATCCCAGCGCGACCGCGATCAGGCCGACCCAATGCCGACGCTCGGGCACGGCGACGTGGGCGGCGCGCAGGCACACGGCAGCGATCGCGGCCGCGATCACCGACCGCCCCGCGCCGACCACGAGCGGATCGAAGGCGCGCTCGGCCAACGTCGTGGCTGGGAAGGTGATCGAGAAGGCCAGCACCCCGAGGGCGGCCCAGCCCAGGCCAGGCGCGAAGCGAGACGACACCGCAGCGACGATAGCCGCGGGGCCGGCTCCGAGCGTCCGTGCTCAGCCGAGCGTCATGGGCAGGGGCCGAAACCGCAGCCCCGCGCCCGGCCGCAGCTGGGCGACCCGGTCGAGGTCGCCCTCGGCGACCACGCCGAGTACCGGATACCCACCCGTCGTCGGATGGTCGGCCATGAGCACGATCGGCTGGCCCGCGGGCGGCACCTGCACCGCGCCGGGCACGATCCCCTCTGAACGCAGCTCGCCGGCTCGCGCCCACTCGAGCGGCTCGCCCTGCAGCCGGATGCCCACGCGATCAGAGGCGGCCCCGACGGTGTACCGGCGATCGCGCAAACCGGCGACGAGCTCGGGGGCGAACCAGTCCTCGCGGGGGCCGAGCAGCAGCGCGACCTCGATCTCGGCCTCCGGCTCGGCCACCGGCACGGCATCGACCGCCGCAGGCGCTCCGGTCCGGTCCAGGACCGCGAGACGGTCACCCACGGCCAGGGGCGCCGGACCGAGTCCGCCCAGCGTGTCGGTGCTGCGGCTGCCGAGCACCGCGGCACCGCCGAGCCCCCCGGCGAACGCGACGTAGGTCCTCACGCCGCGACCCGCGCGCCCGACGCCGAGCTCCTGTCCGGCGCGGATCGGGATCGGCGTGTGCATCTCCACCTCGCGGCCATCGACCTGTGCCCGGCAGGGCGCGCCGGCGAGCACCACGAGCAGATCGTCGATGGCGCGCAACCGCGGCCCCTGCAGCGTTGCCTCCAGCGCGGCCGCGTGCTCCGGGTTGCCGGCCAGCCGGTTGGCGAGCCGCAGCGAGCCGCGGTCGGCCGCGCCCGAGCGTGAGATGCCCAGATGCGCCCAGCCCGGGCGCCCGAGATCCTGGATCGTGGTCAGCGGACCCGGGGCGATGACCTCAAGCACGCCGCACCTCGGTGAAGCGCACCGCCGCCCCGGGGCCGGCCAGCGCCGGAGGCTCGCGCTCGGAATCGAACATCACGGCATCGGTGTGACCGATCAATTGCCAGCCTCCCGGCGACGCCCGGGGGTAGACGGCCGAGTACTCGCCGGCGATCGCCACCGCCCCGGCCGGCACCCGCTCACGCGGCTCGTCTCGGCGGCCCGGCGCCAGCTTCTGATCGCCGCCGATCAGATAGGCAAAGCCGGGGGCGAAGCCAATGAAGGCGACCGTGTACCGCGCCTGGGTGTGGCGGCTCACGACCTCCTCGGGACTGACCGCGCACGCCGCGGCGACGTCGTGCAGGTCGGGACCGTCGTAGGTGACGGCGATCGTCAGCGGATCCGCCGTCTCGGCCGGCGGATCGGTGTCGGGGACAAAACCGGCCAGCTCGGTGGCGGTGATTCGTTGGTCGATTCCGACGACGAGCACCGTGGTGTGCCCGGGCACGACCTCCTGAACGCGGCCGGAGAAGTGGGCGCGCACGTGGCGCGCGAGCTGCTGCGCGGTGCGGTTGTCGGCCAGCTCCACCAGCAGCCCGCGCTCACCGACGGGGCGAAAGCCGGGCTCGGGGCTCATGAGCCGGCGACAATCCGGACACCGGCGGCCACCAGCGCGTCGCGGACGGCGATCGCCACCTCGAGCGCGCCGGGCGTGTCACTGTGGATGCACAGCGAGCGCACCTGCAGCGCGAACGAGCCGCCACCGGTCACCCCCACGCTTCCGCGCGTGGCGAGGCGCACAGCCTGCTCGGCGGCCGCAGCGGAAGCCAGCACGGCCGCTGCCTGCGAGCGCGGCAGCAGGGTGCCGTCGGCCGCGTACCCACGATCGGCAAACCCCTCGGCGATGACCCCGAGGCCGCGCTGCGCAGCGGCGGTCGCGAGGGCCGAATCCGGAGGGGTCATCAGTTCGAGCATCGGGGCGACTGCGCTGATCGCCATGGCCAGCGCGAGCGCGAGCTCGGCGTCGCGGTTGGCCCGGCCGTACAGAGCCCCGTGGAGCTTGACGTAGCGTGCCGCCGCCCCCTCGGCGCGGGCGCAGGCCATCAGCGCCCCGACCTGGTAGACGAGGTCGTCGGCGACCCGGGCCGCCGGCACGTCCAGCTCCCGACGGCCGAAGCCCTCGCGATCGCCGTAGCTGACGTGCGCGCCGAGCCGCACCCCCTCGCGGGCGGCCGCCGCACAGGTCACACGCATCAGGTGAGGATCCCCGGCGTGAAAGCCACAGGCCACACTCGCGCTGGTCACCACACGCAGCAGCGCGCTGTCCCCGCCCGGGGTGACGGCCTCGCCGACGTCGGCGTTGAGGTCGATCAGCGCCTGCGCGGTGCGGTCGGGATCGGTCGGCACCATGTGAATCATTCGGGATTATCGGTCCTCGTCGATCACCACCGGCCCGCTGGGAAGCCGTGCGGGCGCAAACTCGCCCAGCAGCTCCGCCGCTTCGGTGACCCGCTCGCAGCCCAGCGCGAGCCCCAGGCTGTGGGCCAGGACGGCGAGCGTCGCCGCCGCAGCCTGGTCGCGATCTGCGAGCGTCGCCGCGCGATGGCGCTTGGCCAGCCGTTGGCCGTCGCGGCCGAGCACCAGCGCGACGTGGGCATAGCGGGGCACGGCGAGTCCCAGCAGGCGCGCGAGCACGATCTGGCGCGGCGTCGAGTCGGCGAGGTCGGCGCCGCGGACGACCTCCCCGATGCCCTGGTCAGCATCGTCGACGATGACCGCGAGCTGGTAGGCGACCACGCCGTCGGCGCGTCGCACGACGAAATCGTCAACGACGCCGGTGACATCGCCGAGCAGACGGTCCGCGAAGCTCACCCGCTCGCCGTCGGCCCGCAGCCGCAGCGCGAACGGGTCCCCGCCGGCGATCCGCCGGCGACGCTGCCCGGCGCCCAGCGAGCGGCACGTCCCCGGATAGGCGCCGGCCGACCGGTCACCGTGCGGCGCTGACGCCGCGCCACGAATGTCGGCGCGGCTGCAGAAGCATGGGTACAGCCGTCCCTCGGCCCCGAGCGTGTCGAGCGCCTGCGCGTACAGCGCGCCGCGGTCAGACTGCCGGACCGGCGGCTCGTCGGACTCGATGCCGAGCGATCGCAGGTCCTCGAGCTGCCCGCGCTCGAACTCCCGCCGCGATCGCCGGCGATCCAGGTCCTCGACGCGCACGAGGAACCGCCCACCCTGCGAGCGCGCGAACAGCCAGGCGGCCAGCGCCGTGCGCAGGCTGCCCAGGTGCAGCGGACCGGTCGGCGAAGGGGCAAAGCGCCCATCGGGGGTCATGCCCTGATTCTGGCGAGCGCTGATTCAATGGCGCCATGCCCGAAGCGATCTGCGTGACCTGCGGAACGCAGTTTGCCCACGCGGCGCCGGGGCGGTGCCCGATCTGCGAAGACCCGCGCCAGTTCGTGCCGGCGAGCGGGCAGGCCTGGACGACGCTCCCCGCCCTGCAGGCCACCCACCACAACCGGATCACCCGCCAGGGCGAGCTCGAGGGCCTCGGGACCGAGCCGGCGATCGGGATCGGCCAGCGCGCCCTGCTCGTTCCGCACGGCCCGGCCAGGCTGATGTGGGACTGCATCACGCTGTTCGATGCCGACACCGCCGCGCTGCTGGAGCGCCGGGGCGGGCTGTCCGGGATCGCCATCTCGCACCCACATTTCTACTCGGCGATGATCGAATGGGCGCGCCACTTCGACTGCCCGGTGCACCTGCACGCCGATGATGCGGACTGGATCATGCGTCCGGACCCGCACATCGCGCTGTGGGACGGCGAGCGCCTTGATCTCGGTCACGGGCTTACCCTGGTGCGGACCGGCGGGCACTTTCCGGGCGCGACCGTGCTGCACTGGGCCGGCGGCCGTGGCGGAGCCGGGACCGTGCTCGTCGGCGACGTCTGCATTGCCGTCCCGGATCGGCGCTACGTCGGCTTTCTGTGGAGCTACCCCAACCGCGTGCCGCTCCCGGCGGCCGCCGTGAAGCGCATCGGTGACGTGCTCGCCACGGTTCCCTACCGCACCCTGCACGCCGCGTTCTGGGACAGCGAGATTGACGATGCGCCGGCGGTCATCGAGCGCAGCGTTGCGCGCTACCTCAGCGCGCTGCACACCCCGGGTGGCTGACGGGCGCCTCCGGCACGTGGCGCCGCACGGTCGCGGCGCCACGCGGGGGCGGAGTCAGGCCAGCGAGATGGCGACCTGCTCGAGGCGGTCGTACGCGTCCTGCATGCCGCCTTCCATTCCGGAATTGATGTGCATGTCTCGCGCCTGCGCGGTGGTGTGCTGCACGAGCGTGCTCAGCAGCGTCACGCCGTGGCGCTCGCTCAGCGTCGTGATGTTCGTCGCCGGGTCGTCGGGGAACGGCGCGAACGTCTCGGTCTGAACGATCTTCTCGTTCGGAACGAGCTCCAGGAACTCGCCGTAGAAAGCGAATTCCTCCCCGCTCGCGGGCCGCATCGCGTAGCGCCAACTGCCGCCGACGCGCAGGTCGATCTCGCACTCGGTCATCTCGCCGCGGCCGGCGTGCCACCACCGCCGCACCAGCTCGGGCTCGGTGACCGCACGCCACACCATGGGCGCCGAGGCCGCGAACTCGCGTTCGATGAGGATCTGCCTGGCGGCCGGGAGGGTCACCGTCGCCGTGCCGCTAGTCGCCACTGTCATCTCGTTGCTCCTTGTTGAGGTCTTCCAGGACGTCGTCCAGCAGCTCAAAGCGCTCCGACCACAGCCGCTCGTAGCCCTTGACCCAGTCGTGGATCGGCTTGAGCGCGAGACCGTTGAGGCGGTACAGCCGTTGCCGCCCCTGGTCGCGCACGTCCACCAGCCCCACTTCCCTGAGTACGCGCAGGTGCTTGGACACCTGCGGCTGGCCGAGCCCGAGCTCGCGGACCAGGTCGCCGACCGCCCGTTCCCCGTCGGTCAGCAGGTCGATGATCTGCCGCCGGCGGGGCTCGGCTACCGCGTTGAACGCGTCGGTCGTGGTTGCTGCTCGGGCCATGGGCAGACGTTACATGCCCATATGGGTATGTGTCAACCCCCGGTCACTCAATCCCAAAGCGGTACCATACTGGTATGAGCAGACAGATTGCGGTGCGACTCGACGACGCGTTGGTCGACTTTGTGGACGCGATTGTCGATAGCGGCGCTGAGCGCAGCCGTGCCGCCGTCGTGACCCGCGCACTGGAGCGAGAGCGGCGGCGGATGACTGCTGCGCGTGACGCGGAGATCCTCGCTGCCGCGGGGCCGAACCCCGAGCTCGTGGCCCTCGCCGAGCACGCTGCCGGTGTCCCCATCGATCGCTGATGCGACCGATCCACCTCGCACAGCTGGACAAGTCGCGACCGGTGCTCGTGCTGACCCGCGAGCGGGTGCGCCCACACCTGAACACAGTGACCGTCGCGCCGATCACCACAACGATCCGCGGACTCTCGACCGAAGTTTCGCTCGGCATTGAGAACGAGCTCGAAAAACCCTGCGTCGCAGCCTGCGATCACGTCACCACCATTCCCGTCGCCGCGCTCGGCTCACAGATCGGTCGCCTGCTCGATCACCAGGAGACCAGCTTGACCAACGCGATCCGCGCCGCCTTCGACCTCGACTGACCTGCTCATGGCCACACCCGTGCGGGGCCGCCATCGTGGCCATCGACGGGACCTCGTCATAGGTCCAACACGAGCGTGAGCGCATCATCCACGGCCCCGTAACCGCAACCACCACCTGCGGTAGCAGTTCTGCTACCGTAGCTACATGACCGTGATTCCTCAGAAGGAGCTTCGCAATAACGTCGGTGATGTCCTCCGCCGAGCCGAGGCTGGCGAGCAGTTCACCATCACGGTCTCCGGCAGACCGGTCGCTCAGCTCGGGCCGGTACGCGCTCGCGCCTGGGTGCCCGCCGCACATCTGACCGATGTTTGGAAACTCCCCGCCGACGACGAGCTCTCCGCGGACCTGGCGTGCTTCGGGAGCGAGCTGCAAGATCCCTGGGTGACCTAGGCCATGCGCGCAGTTCTTGACACCTCGGTGCTGATCGGAGACCGCCCGATTGCCCGGGAAATCGAGGCCGCGATCAGCACCGTGTCGATTGCTGAGCTGCATTTCGGACTCCTCGTCGCCAACCACGAGACCGCCCGCGCGCTGCGAGCAGCGCGCCTGGGAGTGATCGAGGCACGCTTCCCCGACCCGCTCCCGGTCGATGATCGCGTCGCACGCGAGTGGGGGCGCCTGCAGGCGGCAGTGTCGACACGAGGCGGCCAACCACGCAAGCGACTCGCAGACCTCGCAATCGCAGCCACTGCCAACGTCCACGGGGTGCCGCTGCTCACCAACAACGTCAAGGACCTGGCCATCGTCGCCGATCTCGTCGACGCGCAAACCCCCTGACCCGCGGTCAGCCTCCGGTTGCACCCTTGCGGGGAGGGCCCGTCTCGGTCGATTCGTCGGGTGACCGTACTCGGCTCGCGCCCCGGGCCCGTGCTTCGGTCCAGCTTCCGGGGGCAGCTGCTGGCCGTGCTCGTGGCCGGTGGGGCGATCAGGGCGCTGCTCATCGCCGTGCATCCGGGCCAGGGCCGAGCGGCGGAGCAACAGCACCGACCCGGCGAAGTACCCCGCGAACGCGGCCCCGGCGCAGAGAAGGAGCCGGCGGCCGGAACTCACCGGGGACCCGGCTGGGGCACCGCCGCGGTCGACGCGGCGATCTGGCGCGGCCTGGCCACCTCGTCCAGGAAGCTCTCCAGCGCGTCGATGCGCTGGGGCCAGGAGTACGCCACAGCGGTGCT
>JALYZB010000127.1 GCA_030945945.1 Actinomycetota bacterium
CGTCGATCCCCGGCAGGCCGATATCGAGCACGACGAGGCGGATCGGGTAGCGGGGCAGCTCGGTCAGGGCCTCCTCGCCCGAGCGCACCCACACCACGCCGTAGCCGGCGCGCTGGAGATACGTGCGCACCAGGGAGCCGATGTTCGGCTCGTCCTCGACGATCATCACGGTGGCGGCCACAGGGTCATCGTAGGCTCGGCGCAGGAGCGGACCGTCGGGGTTTTACACGCCGCTGACCTTCCGCTAACAGCGTGCTGGGTGGCCGGAGCAACAGTTTCAGGCGTCCCGTGAGGCCTGCGGGGCGCTCCCATTCCCATCCCGGCCACGTGAGGTCACCACATGTCATTTCTCCGTCGTCACTCCAGAATCGCCGTCGTCGCGCTCAGCTGCGTCGCTCTCGGCGCGGGCGCCAGCGCGATCGCCAGCGCCGGCGCCGCCACCGGATCCACCGCCAGAGCGGCCCATGCTCACGGCCGTCACCACGGTCTGCGCGGCCGAGGGCTGCGTTGGGCCCGGCGAGCGGTTCACGCCGATCTCGTTGTCCCCACCAAGCAGGGCTTCGTCAACGTGACCGTCGACCGAGGCGTGGTCGATTCGGTCTCGGGCAACCAGCTCATCCTGACCGAGGGGACCAAGCAGCAGACCTACAAGACGGTCACCCTGGCGATCCCGTCCGCGGCCAAGGTCCGCGATGACAAGCAGCCGGCGAGTCTGTCGTCACTGCGCAGGGGTCAGCGCGTGATCGTTGTCCAGGCTCCCCAGCGGACGTTCGTAGTCGCCCACACGCAGCGCTAGAGCTAGCGTCGCGCCGCTTGGTCCGCGTCCGCTCGGGGCGCGGACCGGGCGGCGAGGCGCTCACATTCGGCCCAGAGCCGCTCGCGATCGCCGGCGGTCTCGGTCGTTCGAGGCAGCAGGTGCACGGGCCGCCGCCGGCGGTCGTGCCAGAAGCCGCCCGAGCTCTCGGGCGGCGGACCCCCACTGCCCAGCCAGACGATCGTGTCCGCGCCCTGCGCCGGGGTGCGGAGCAGCGGCTTGGTGATCCGGTAAAAGCCCGGCAGCGAGCTCTTGACGCCGGGAGTGTCGGCCCAGCCGGGGTGCATCGCATTGACCGTGATGCCGGTCGGAGCCAGGCGCTGGGCCCAGAGCTCGGTCAACACCACCTCGGCCCGCTTGGAGCGCGCGTACGCGGCGGTCCCGTCGAAGTCACCGTGCTCTGACTGCAGGTCGTCGGCGCGCAGACGCTGTGCGTACATGCCGCCCGAGGAGACGTTGATGACGCGCCCCGGACCCGGGGCCGCGGCACGCAGCGCTCCGAGCAGGAGATCGGTGAGCGCAAACCCTGCCACCACGTTGACCGCGAAGGTCAGCTCGATGCCGTCGGCCGACAGTTCGCGTTCCGCGGTCATGACTCCGGCGTTGTTGACCAGCACGTCGAGCCGGGGGACCTGAGCGGTGAAGCGTTGCGCGAAGGCGCGCACCGAGTCCAGCGCAGCGAGGTCACAGATCTCCAGGCGCACGTCGCCCTCCGCGCGCTCGGCGACCGCGGCGCGGGCGTCCAGGCCGCGCTCGCGGTCACGGGCCAGCAGCCACAGGTCCGCCCCGAGGGCGGCGAAGCCCTCGGCCGCGGCCAGGCCCAGCCCCGAGGTCGCGCCGGTCACGAGCACGGTCCGGCCACGCATTGAGCCCAGGCGGTCAAACCAGGGACGCCGCAGGCGATAGCCCACGCGCGTGTATCCGCCGAGGACCGACAGGTCCAGCGCGGTGTCAAGGGCGGCGCCGATCACTGAGACTGACAGTAGTGGACCCGTCTCCCGGGCCCGGCGGGCGCGGCGCTCAGGTCGTGACCGCGCGACCGCCACGGGGTGCGGGGGCGCCGGCGGCGAGGCGGCGCAGGGCGAGAAAGCCCCCGAGGGCGACGATCGCCGCCGTGACCGCGCCGAGACCGAGCCCGGCCCTTGGCCCCATGACCGCCATCAGCCAGCCGACGACCGGCCCCCCGATTGGCGTCGAGCCCTGGAAGGCCACGAACCACAGGGACATCACCCGCCCCCGCATCTCCGGGGCCGCGCCGAGCTGCAGCGTCGAGTTGCCCGTGGACATGAAGCCGATGCTGGCGCCGCCGGCCAGCGCGAGGGCGACCAATTCGACGTACAGCGAGGGAGCGCCGGTGGCCAGGACCATGGTGAGCGCGAAGGCGGTGGCGGCGATGACCAGCGGCCGCAGCCCGGTGCGGCCGCGCGCGGCGACGAACAGGCCGCCGAGCACGGCACCGAGGCCCATCGCCGCCGTCATGAAGCCAAAGCCCGTGGCCCCCACGTGCAGGCCGCGATCAGCCATTACCGGGAGCGTGACCTGAAACTCGTAGGTGAGGCAGCCGACGGCCGCCATCATCGCCAAAGGCACCCCCAGCTGCGGGGTGGCGCGGACGTAGCGCAGGCCCTCGCGCAACTGGCCCCGGGCGCGCAGCGTCGGGGGCGTCGGGTTCAGTGCGGTGCGGTCCAGCGTGATCAGCGAGGCGACGACGGTGACGAAGCTGACGGCGTTGCACAAGAAGCACACCCCGACCCCGACCGTGGCGATCAGGATTCCGGCCACCGCCGGCCCGAGCGTCCGGGCGACGTTGAACAGGACCGAGTTCAGGCTGACGGCGTTGCGCAGGTGCTCAGATCCGACCAGCTCGAGCATGAAGGATTGGCGGGCGGGGTTCTCGAAGGCGTTGTTGAGCCCCAGCAGAGTGGCGAGCACCCCGATCTCGGCGACGGTCACCGCGCCGGTCACGGTCAGCATGCCGAGGACGAGCGCCTGCACGCCCATCGCGCTCTGCAGGATCACCATCAGCCGCCGCTTGTCGACCCGGTCGGCGATCACGCCTCCGTAGGGCCCCAGAACAAGCACCGGGAGGGTCTGCAGCGCGATGATGATCCCCAGCCAGGTGCTCGAATGCGTCAGCGTGAGGATCAGCCACGACTGCGCGGTCATCTGCATCCAGGTCCCGGTCAGCGAGATCGCCTGGCCGCCGTAGTAGCGGCGGTAGTTGGCCACGCTCAGGGCCGCGAACGTCGTTCGCCCGGCGCTCATCACCCGGGTCACGGGTGGCGCTCGGGCAGCGAGCCGGCCAGCCCCTCCAGGGCGGGGAGCGCGAGCTCGAGCGCGTGGCGGTCGCCCGCGTCCAGGTCCGCCAGCGCGGCATTGATCGCGGCGGTTCGCTCGCGGCGCATGCGTTCGGCGAGCCGGCGGCCCGCCGCGGTGCACCTGACTGAGGCGGCGCGACGGTCTCCGGGATCGCTGACGCGAGCGACGTACCCGGCCTCGACGAGATCCGAGATCACGCGGGAGAGCATCGTCGGGTTCAGGCTCTCGCCGTCGGCCAGCGCCGACAGGCCGATCGGCCCTGCGCGCACGATCGTCAGCAGCACCGAGCTCCGGGTCGGGGTCAGCCCGGCGGCGCGCCCGGCGTCGGTCGGCCGCAGTCGTCGGGAGATGCGCAAGATCGCGATCCGAAGGCGGACCGCGGTCTCCTCGTCGAGGAGTGTGCGGGTGGGGGCGGTGGAGGTGGTCAAACGGGTAGTTGCTTGCCGGCAAGCACTAGGGTAGCAGCGGCCCGCCGCACCTGTACCTGCGCCGCCTCATCACCGACACCGAGCCCGCGACAAAGCCCGACAACACCGGGCGGCGCCCGCCCCCGCCTGCACGCCATCGTCCGGCGCTCTCACGCGCCCTGGTGAGCCGCCACCGGTGCGATCCGGAGGTTGGTGAGGCGCGTGCAGGCTGCGAACGGGAACGGCACGAACTTGGCCAGCGTCGCTGCGGGAGCGAACACCCGCAGCCCGGCGGCCGTGGTCGGGCCGCATCGCGCCGGCGGGAAGTTGCCGGCCTCGACGATGCCGAGATTCGCCGTCGCCGTCGCACCGTTGTCGAGCGTGATGGTGCGCACGGGCGTTCCCGATCGGCTGGCCCCGGGCCCGATGCCATGGCCCGACGGATTGGCCGCCGACACGCCTGGATAGCCGCGGATGGTGCAGCGGTGACCCGAGAGGTTTGTGAACTGCAGCTTGTAGACGATCGTCCCGGCGGCGCCGTTGCCATTGGTGTCGATCCAGGCGACGAGGCTGGCGCGCGGACAGGCGGGCACGCTCGCCGCGCGGCCGTGGCTCGCCGACCCGCCCGGCGCGGTGA
>JALYZB010000136.1 GCA_030945945.1 Actinomycetota bacterium
CCACCGGGTGGGCCGAGTGGTCGTCGTCTGGGGCCGCGCGTGGCCCCCGGCCCCCCGGCCCAACGTCCATCCGCCGGCCCGTCCGGTCAAGATCCTGAGGGCGAGCCGCTACGTGGTGCAGGCCTCAAACAACCGCCGCAACTGGCGGACGGTGGCCACGGTGACGACGGCGAGCAACCGCACAACGGACACCATGCGCTTTGCGGCCGTGGGGGCGCGCTATCTGCGGATCCGGATTGCCACCGCGACCAATAAGTCCACGCCGTTGCTCCAGGAGCTGACCGCGACCGGCTGACCGGCGAAGGCGGTATCTTGGCGCAGTCGGGCGCCTCAGGCTCCGGGGGCTGCGTGGTCTCCGCGCCAGGCGATTTGACAGCCGTGAGACATCTCCCCCGGCGGCGGAGCGGGGGTCCCAGCCAGCAGCCCCGTGAAGCGTCATCGCCGCGCAGCCGCCCATCCAACCGGCGCCGCGGTGGCCGCCCACCCATCGGGCAAAAGCTCCGCCGCCCCCGATCGCCGCGGCGATCGCGCTCAGCCCGCGCGGCGATCACCGTGCGGTGTTCTGGGCGGGCAGCGGGCGAGCGGGTCACGGTCAGCGAAAAGCTCATAGGTGCCGGATTCGTCGGCGTCGACTTCTACCTTGGTTCGGTCTATCCACTGGCGATGGGACCGACCGATGCCTATCGCGGAGACACCGCACATGCGCTCGGGACCGTTCGTGACTGCCTGATGCCGTTGGCGGGCCTGGACACGACGGTCCCGATCTGGATCACCGAGAACGGGATCCCCACTGGGGCCAGCACCACCGAAGCGCAGCAGGCCAGCGGCCTGACCCAGCTGGTTGACGCAACGCGTGACTACTCCGGGACCTTCAACGTCACCGACTATCGGTGGTTCAACCTTCGCGACTCGGAGTTATCAGACGCCGCCGGCTCGCTACCCGGAGCGGCGACGACATTCGCGACCGACGGCCTGCTCCATGACGACTACACGCCAAAGCCGGCGTTGCTGCTTACCGGGAGCTGATCAGTGCCTTCGGGCAGCCCACCGCGGTCCCGCCGGGGAGTCACGCCTGCCGTCCGGCCGGTTCCGGATCGGGTTGCGGTGCGAACGCCGTCCGATCGTGGGGCCGACGTCTACCTGCTCCGGAGGCGAATCGGCCATGCCGTCGGTCGGCGGCTGCGGACCGTCGGCCTGCGGCACGTGCCCACGGGCGTGTCACGGTCAGAGTCGTGCTCAGGCTCGCCGGCGGGCGCCGAACCGTCTACCGCCGCCGCTACACCCTAAGCCACCGCCGCTTGGTCACCCGTCGGTAGGTGTCACCCGCAGCTGACGGACGAGGCTGCCATGGTCTAGTGGATCGCTGACGAGCCCCTCTCGGGAGGTTGCTCCGCCGACCGCCATCCAGGACGTGTTCAGAGCAAGGACGAACTCACCCGATGAGAGCGGGCGGCGCCGTATGAGCTCCTGGCCACGCAAGCCTGGCGGCTGCGCCACAACCTCTCGGTCTACGACGCCGGGTCCGTGGCGCTTGCGAGGCGCTCAACGTCGCCAGCGGCGGACGGACGCCCCAAAGCTAACGGCCGAGTTCACGTTCGACATCAGCGCGGTGGAGCACGCCGATGAGGCAGCCGTCGGTAGCAGTGACGATCGCGGTCTGCAGGTCTCGCTGGGGGAGTCGCTCGGTGAGGTCGCGCGCGGGAGTGTTGGGCCTCACCGTGCTCGGTCCCGGCTCCATCACAGCCTCAACGGAGGTGTTCTCATCCGCGACGGCGAGGGCGCGCTGGCGCACACGTCCAAGGAGGACACGCTGCTCGTTGACCACGAGACAGAAGCCGTACCGTACGGCCGAGAGCTGTGCAGTCACGTCGCCGGCCGTGGCGCTCAGTCCGCAGGTCGGGGGCTCGCGGTCGACCAGTTCGCCTGTGTAGAGGACTCCGTTCGTCGTGCCTTCTCGCGGGAGGCCGTGACCGAGCCAGTCTGCTTTGCCGCCGACGTAGTCGGCGACCTGCTCAAACCCGAGCGCTTCGAGCCGCCACGCGGCTCGCGGGCTCATGTCTCAGAGGCTGTCGTAGCAGTACACGACCACCGGCTTGCGGGGGTCAAGTTGCGCTGCGCTCGTCGCATCGAGCTTCTTGAGCGGGATGTTGATCGCCCCGGGCAGATGCTCCTCGTCGTACTCGTCGGCCGGCAGCACCTCGACGAGCTGCGCGCCCGCGGCCAGAAGACGCTTGACCCCGGCAAGGTCGATGCTCTCGGGCATCAGACGCTGCCCGTTGGGTGGGCGCCCAGCGCTGCGCGCACGAGGTCGTCGGGGATCCGCCCCCGCAGGCCGTCAGCGGTTGCGTACAGGCGGCACTTGAGACCGAAGTCCGTACGTCGGTTCGCGGCCGGTTCCACGTCGCCGCCGTTGACGCGCAGCGTTGGGGAACCCAGGAACCGCTCCTGATTGGCGTCGGTCGCTGACTCGACGCGCGTGAGCTGCACCGGCGCGTCCACGCCCGCCTCAGCCATCAGCTCGCGCAGCCGCGGCAGCAGTGCTTCGTGGCTGGGACAGCCATCGAAGAAGAGAACCTCAATCGTGATGCCACGACCGTCCATCAGCAGCCTTCGCCGATGAGCCCGCACACCGCGACATGCTCGGCATTGTCAGCGAGCAGCTGCCGTCCGAGCGCGATTACCTGGCTTACGCGCTCGTCCGCCACGCGGTAGCGGATGCTGCGCCCGTGGCGCTGGGCCTCAACGAAGCCGCACCAGCGCAAGCACGCGAGGTGGTTGGACACCTTCGACTGCGACTGTCCCACCGCAGTCACAAGCTCGCCGACCGGGAGCTCGCCGCGCTGCTCGAGGACTTCGAGGATGCGCAGGCGGGTGGCGTCGCCCAGTCCGCGGAAGTACTTCGCCACGAGGGCGGACGCCGCCGGCTGCGGCGGCATGACAAATGGAGCGGACGCGGTCCCGGAGGCCATGGAGAGGACAATACAACAGAAACCCCTGATGTAAGGGGGGTTGTCGGCAGTGGGAGAATGCAGCTGTGGCTGAGACCAACGTGGAGCTGGCCCGTCGCGGCTACCAGGCGGCGTTGCGGGGCGACCTCGATGTCATCGGCGAATTGCTCGACTCCGATGTCAAGTGGCATGGCGGCGACGAGTCTGCCCCGGGTGCATGCCACAACCGCGGCGAAGCCTTGGCCTTCATGCGCCGGGCGCGCTCGGCCGGCGGCGTCGGCGACCTCGTCGACGTCATCAGCGCCGGCGACAAGGTTGTCGTCATCATGCGGCCCCCGTCCCAAGCGGGCGATCCAGCGGCGCTCGTCGCCAACCTCACAACCTTCCGCCACGGCAAGGTCGTCGAGATGATCCACTACCCGAACCCTGACGACGCGCTGACAGCAGCGCGAAGCTGAGACCCCGCGGCGTGCCTGTTCGAGGAGCCGGAGACGGAAGGCCGCGCCGGCCCGGCCGCGCGGCGAGGGCTGCTCTCGCGCCCGCCGAAGACCCGCGTCCGCGCGCCCAAAGTGGAATGTCGTGACTCAGCTGACAACGGCCCGGGTCGATCGCCGATGACCCAAGCTGTGTCCGTTTTTGGTGCGCTGTGCGTCCTCGGGGCCTACATTGCCATTCAGAGTCAGAAGGTCGATGCCGGGAACCGTGTCTACCTGGCCCTGAATCTCGTTGGTTCGGTGGCCCTGGCGGCGGCAGCGGTGGTCATCTTCAATCTCGGCGTCATCTTGCTGAACGTGGTCTGGGCGATCGTGAGCGCCCGCGCATTGGTCATCAAGCGCCGGCGCACCGGACCGGTCGTTCGCTCAGAGGCGGGGGACCGGTGAGTCGCAATGTATCTGCGCTGACTGACGATACAAAGCGCACACTCACCATATAAACGACGTCGGCTCTATATCGCACATGCTGGATAAATGCTCCAGATCGGCGTATCGACCGGTCGACCGTCCGGCGTAGATTTCTTGGCTGCAGCGACCCCGACGAAGCCGAAGGTTCTGCGCCGCGCCGCAGCCGCGGAACGCCTCGGCGTACACCCGAACACGCTGGCCGGCTGGGTTCAGCAGGGCTGGCTGAAGGGCGTCAAGATGCCCGGCGGCGAGGCCCGGTTCCGCGAGCACGACATCGAGAAGCTCCGCGAGCGGATCTACGCTGAATAGCCGTCCGTCGCGTGGCTTGGGTGAAGGGGCCCGTTCACGCGCCCTTCACCACGTCCCCTCAAATGACATGAGCGCGAAAACAGCGAGACGACACGCCCGCTGCTCAGCTGAGTAATCGCCGCTTCCGCCTGGCGCGGATCGCCTGCTGTGTTCGCTCAGTTCAGCGGGTTCTCCCACCTGAGTCCGTGAAAGCGCGCGAAGTCGGTGTCGGTGGACGCCAGCGTGACGCCGTGTTGGATGGCGAGGGCGGCGAGGGCGGCGTCGGGGATCAGGTTGCCGCGTACTTGGTGCGTGCGGATGAGGTCGCCGAAGATCCGTTGATATTCAGGGCCTGGTTCCGGTAGCCAGGCGACTGGCGTGGCGAGCCAGTCGGTGACTCGCTCCCATGCGGTGGTGGGGTCAAGCGGTTGTGCAAACGCACGGGGGTGGGTCGAGATGCGCAGGAAGGCGTTGATGCTCTGCCACGGGAAACCAACTCGGACCGCGCCGTTGAGCTTCTCGGTCATCCAGGCTGTGGCCTGCTCGTGCTGCTCGGCGCGCTCGTGAACGGCATAGAGCAGCAGGTTGGCATCGAGCAGCATCACCTGCTCGAAGGACCGTCGAGGGTCTCGAGCGTCTCGGCGATGTTGTCAAAGTCAATTCCGCGGCCGAGGTCGTGGAACTCTTGCCGAAACGGAGTCGCTGGTCTGTGCTGTGT
>JALYZB010000151.1 GCA_030945945.1 Actinomycetota bacterium
CGCCCGCGCTGCGCTCGTTGCCCGCGCCGGCCGGCCGCGCCCGCGCCGGCCAGACGCTCATCTGCCGCCCGGCCAGCTTCGCGCTGTGGGACCAGCTCGCCCCGGCGGCGCCCGGGTTTGGCTTTGACGGTGATCGCTGGCTGCGCGACGGGCTCGCGACGGAGGTCCGCGGAGCGCAGTACCACGTTCGCTCGCGGGACGCCGGACACCGGCTCGCGTGCCGGGTCACCGCGACCTATCCGGCGCCGTTTCTCACCACCGCGGTCGGGCGGTCGCCCGCAATCACGGTCCGCCGCTGAGCGCCCCCTGCGCTGGGAGTTCCGGCCGCTCGCCGAGCCCAGGCCCGCAGGCTCCAATCGGCGGTACGCCATCATGAGGGCATGAGCACGGGACACGGAGGCCTCTCGCAGGGCCAGGGCGCGCCGGGCGGGATGCGGGCGATGCGCGGCGGGGCGGAGAAGACGCCGCCGGCGCTGCTGGACCCCAGCCGCCAGCGCGACGGGCACCGGATCCTCGCCCTGTTCCATGATTACCGCGGCCGGCTGGCGCTCGTGCTGGCGATGATCGTGTTCAGCGCCGGGCTGGGCATGGTCTCACCGTTTCTGCTCCGCACGGTCCTCGACAAGGGGATCTTTCACCACGAGACGACGCTGCTGACCGAGCTGGTGATCGCGATGATCGCGATCTCGGCCGCCACCGCCGCGTTCAGCGTCTGGCAGACCTACCTCTCCAACTCGATCGGGCAGCAGGTCATGCATGACCTGCGCGCGGCCGTCTACCGGCACCTGCAGCGCATGTCCCTGGCCTTCTTCACGCGGACGCGGACCGGTGAGGTGCAGTCACGGATCGCCAACGACATCGGCGGCCTGGAGAGCGTGGTCACCACCACCGCGACCACGATCGCCCAGAACGCGACGACGGTGATCGCCTCGCTGGCCGCGATGATCATCCTGGACTGGCGGCTGGCCGCGCTGTCGGTGATCTTCGTCCCCGTGTTCGTGTGGCTGACCCGGCGGGTGGGCAAGATGCGCCGCACGATCACCACCGAGCAGCAGCGTCGCCTGGCCGACATGTCAGCCCTGGTGGCGGAGTCGCTGTCGGTGTCAGGGATCATGCTCGGCAAGACGATGGGCCGCGGCGACGATCTCGCCAACCGCTTCACCGGCGAGTCGCGCGGGATCGCCGATCTCGAGGTGCGCTCGCGGATGGCCGGCCGCTGGGTCATGTCCACGATCCAGTTCACCTTCGCCGCGCAGCCGGCGATCGTCTACTGGCTCGCCGGGCAGAGCTTCCTCGGCCATTCGATCACGGTCGGCACGGTGGTCGCCTTCACCACCCTGCAGACCCGACTGCTGTTCCCGATTCAGTCGCTGCTCAACGTCGGCACCGACATCGAGTCCTCGCTGGCGCTGTTTGACCGCATCTTCGAGTACCTGGACCTGCCCGTGGACATCGTCGAGGCGCCGGACCCGATCCAGTTGCGGCCCGAGGAGCTGCTGGGCGAGGTGCGCCTGCACGGGGTGTCGTTTCGCTACACCGGCGATGAGGAGTCGGCGTGGACCCTGCAGGACATCGAGCTCGACGTGCCGGCCGGGACGACGACGGCGATCGTCGGCGAGACCGGCTCGGGCAAGACGACACTCGGCTACCTGGTCGCACGCCTGTACGAGCCCCAGCGCGGCCGCGTGACGATCGACGGGATCGACGTGCGCGCAGTCTCGCTGGCCTCACTGGCGGCGACGGTCGGGGTCGTTTCGCAGGAGACCTACCTGTTTCACGCCAGCGTGCGCGAGAACCTGCGCTTCGCACGCCCCGAGGCCAGTGACCAGGAGGTCGAGGACGCAGCCCGCACCGCCCGCGTCCATGACCTAATCGCGTCGCTGCCCGACGGCTACGACACGGTGGTGGGTGAGCGCGGGTACCGCTTCTCGGGTGGTGAGAAGCAGCGGATGGCGATCGCCCGCACGGTGCTGCGCAACCCGCCGGTGCTCGTGCTCGACGAGGCGACCAGCTCGCTGGACACCCAGACCGAGTTCGCGGTCCAGCGCGAGCTCGAGCGGCTGGCCGAGGGCCGGACGACGATCACCATCGCCCACCGCCTGTCGACGATCCGAGACGCCGACCAGATCGTTGTGGTGGATCGCGGCCGGATCGTCGAGCGGGGGGCCCACGACGAGCTGCTCGCCCGCGGCGGTGCCTATGCGGCACTCGTCGCGCGGGATCTGACCGAGCAGCCCGTCGAGGGATCCAGCCCTACGGCATGAAGAGCAGGCCCTTGGCCGCCTTCAGTCCGATGAGGAACGGATCGAGCTCGCCCGAGCCGTCGTTGAGGGTGGCCAGGGTTCCGCCCAAGCTCTTGGTTCCGACGGTATCCATTGCGGCGATCGCCTCGCCGGCCGTGAATGGGCCCTTGACCTTGTAGATCTTGTTGGCCTTGTTGTCGACCGCGTACAGGGTCGAGTTGTCGGCCGGTGCCCAGCGGACGTCGTCGATACCGGCCTTCGAGGCAGCCTGGGTGATCGGATCTACGTACGTGAGCGGCAACCGCGTCAGCGTCGTATGGCCGCTGCCGAGCCCAGCCGCGAACACGAGCTGATCATTGGACTGACCGCTGAGTACGTAGTCGCCGGCGAACGGGCCACCGATGGCGCTGAGGCTGGCGGGCACGAGCGCGTTGGAGTCAGGGTCGGTGAGATGCAGGGTGATCGGGTTGCCGGTCACGGCGTCGGTCGCGTGCGAGTTGTCCAGGAACGTGCTGGAGAGCGTGGCGACGTGGGTGACGACCTTGACGCTCTTGATCTTGCCCCCGACCTTGGTCTTCTTGCGGGTCGTGGTCGTGGCCAGCGTGACCCGGAAGGTCGCACCGCGGCCGGAGTGCGTTGGCGCGGAGGCGGCGACGAGGATCTGGCCATTGACGATCTGAACCGAGTCGGTGCCGCCGCCGGTGTGGACGGCCGAGGACCCCGAGGAGTCCGGCGCCGGCATATAGGCGTACTGGGTGACCTGGAACTTCTTGGGCGCGCCGGGGTTGACGACGTAGAGGATCGAGTTGCCGTCCTCGTTGGCGGTGGCGATCAGGCGGTTGCCGTCACCGCTGATCCCATCGACCTTGCCGGGCAGCGACCACTTGTTGATCACCGAACCCGAATGGCTGTACTGCACGACGGTGCTGTCGAGGACCTTCTGAGGGCCGGCCTCGCCCTTGGGACCGATGCCGTTCTGCCACGCGACGAACACGTTCCCGTTCAGCGAGGTGATGTCGTCGGGGCCGGACGTGGCATGGCTGGGGGCCCCGGCGAACACCTTGACGGTGAACGCGGGTGGCGCGACGGGCGCCGCTTGCGCGACGGCAGCGGTGCTCAGGAGCACGGCCGCGGAGAGAAGGAACGGCGTGGACGGTTTCATGCGCGGGCACGGTAAGGACAAAACGACACCGAGATGTGACCTGTCTGTGATCGATTCGTGACCGGCGGTTGCGCCCGCTCAGCGGGGGGGGACGAGCAGGGGTGATTCGGCGCCCCGGCCGGGCGAGCTGCGCGGGGGCGACGTGGCCACCGCCGGGGCTGCGGTGCGCCGCGAGCGGCGGACGAGCACGAGCGAGAGGAGCATCAGCCCGGCGACAGCGAGGAACGGCACGGCGTCGCTGGAGGCGGTGGAGAGCAGCGCGGCGGTCGGGGCGCCGATCGTCTCGCCGACCGCGTAGGCGAGGTTGACCAGCGAGGTGGCCACGACCACGGTCACGCCGACCCGTTCGGCGGACGCCGTCATCATCGGAACGGCCGGGATCATGAACGCCGACATCGGGCCCCCGAGCACGAGCACGCTCACGACGGCCAGTGGCAGCCAGGCGCCTGGCAGGGTCATGGCCGCGAACAGTGCCGCGCCCGAGATCAACCCGACGGTCATCGGCCGGCGGGCGCCATGGCGGTCGCTGGCCCGTCCGATCACCGGCGCCAGCAGCGTCGCCACCGCCGAGGCGAGCACGAACGTGGCGCCGATGGCCAGCCCGGACGCGCCCAGCCGCGAGAGGCGCAGCGGCAACAGCGCGCTCACCGCGCCGGTGCTCATGGCGTCAAAGAGAACGAGCCACGCCCCGAGCCACAGGCCCGACTGGGCGAGGAGCCCACTCCCGCGGACGCGGATCATCGCCGGCCCGCCGGGCACGTCGAGCTCCGCGCTGCCCGGATCGGGATGCCGTCGCACCCACAGCGCGAGCACCACGGCGGCGACGCCGACGGTCGTGAACACGGGCGCGGTGCCGGCGCTGACCGCGAACACGCCGAGCAGCGGTCCGATCAGGGTTCCGAAGATGGCGGCGCCGATCACCGAGCCGATCACCGCACCCCGCCGCTCGCGGGGCGCAACCGCGATCGCCCAGGCCAGGCCCCCGCCCCAGATGAAGCCGCAGGCCAGGCCCTGGGCAACGCGCAGGAGATCGAGCGCGACGAGGTCGGTCGCGAATCCGAACGCGGCGCCCGCGACCGCAAAGGCGATCAGGCCGCCGACGGTTGTGCGCCGGACCCCGGCCCGGGCCGCCGCCCATCCGCCGATCAGCGAGCCGGGGATGATCCCGGCCGCGTAGGCGGCCGCGAGCAGGCCGATGGCCGGCTTGGACGCGTGCAGGGTGTGCGCGTAGTGCGGCAGCACGGGGGTGACCGCGGCGTACAGCGAGGACTCAAAGGCCAGCAGCACGCGCAGCATCCGCAGCGTCGGCTCGCTGGGGTGGGCGCCGGTGGGCCCTGGGCGCACGCGGCTGACGAGCTCGGCACGGCTCATGAGAACTCCAGCAGGGCCCGAGTCAGCCGGCGCAGCCGCGAGCTGAGGTTCGCGCTCACCCCGGCGGCGAGCTGCTCGAGCAGCAGGCCGTCGTAAGCGGCCATCAGCAGCTGGGCGTCGGCCCGGGCCTGCCGCGAGCCCGCCGCCTCCAGCAGCGTGGCCAGGCCATCCGTGTAGGCCTCGCTCCAGCGGATGGCGATCGCCCGCAGCGCCGGGCGCCGCGCTGCCTCCAGCAGCAGCGAGTAGCCGGCGAGCAGGGAGGTGCGGCTGCCCGGGCGCTCGTCGTCGAGTGGTTCGAGCAGTCCGCTGACGGCCAGCGCGATCGGGTCCTCGCCGTCGGCGCGGTCCTCGACCAGCGCCTGGATGCGGGCGATGTCGCGGTCGGCGGCGAGCTCGATCGCGGCGGTGAGCAGGTGCTCCTTGGAGTCAAACCAGTAGGTCGTCGACGCCAGCGGGAGCCCGGCGACCTGCGCCACCCGGCGATGGGTGACCGCGTCGGCCCCGACCTCGGCGACGATCGTCAGGACCGCTTGCAGCAGCGCTTCCCGGCGAGCAGCGCCCCGGGGGCGGGCAGGGGCGGCTGAGATGACCGGCGACATAGTGGTACGAGCGTACCAAAGCGCATGGTACGCCCGTACCGTTTGGCGGCGAGGCCCCTGGATCAGCTTGCGGCCGGCTCGGCGTGCGGCTCGCCGCTCACGGGACGGCCGTCGCCGGTGCGGCCGCCGCCCCGGTCATCTCGGCGGCGGTGCGAGCGCTCTGACCCTCGACGCTGAGGTGGGGAAGCATCCGGTCGATCCAGCTTGGCAGCATCCAGTTGCGATCACCGGACAGCATCATCACCGCCGGGACCAGGACCGAGCGCACGATCAGCGCGTCGAGCAGCACGGCGCCGGCCAGCCCGACCCCGAACAGCTCGATGATCCGCTCGCCGCCGAGCACGAAGGCGCCGAACACGAGGATCATGATCGCTGCCGCGGCGGTGATCGTTCGACCGGTCGCAGCCAGGCCGTGGGTGACCGCAGCGCGGTTGTCGCCCCGGCGGTGCCACTCCTCGTAGACCCGGCTCATCAGGAACACCTCGTAGTCCATCGACAGCCCGAACAGGATCGGGAACATGAGCACCGGCAGGAACGCCTCGATCGGGCCCGCCTTGTCGATCCCGAGCAGGCCGTCGCCCCAGCCGAACTGAAAGACGGCGGTGACCACGCCGAACGCCGCGCCGGCCGAGAGCATGTTCATGACCGCGGCGGTGAGCGGGATCAACAGGCTGCGGAACACGGCCATCAGCAGCAGGAAGCTCAGCAGCACGACGATTCCGACGAACAGCGGGAGCTTGGCTGAGAGCACGTGGCTGAAGTCGTCGAAGATCGCCGTCGTGCCGCCGACGAGAACCGTCACCCCCGAGCCGCGGGTGGCCGCCGGCACGACCGTGTCACGGACGTGGTGCAGCAGATCGGCGGTCGAGGCGTCCTGCGGGGAGCCCTTCGGATAGACCTCGGCGATCGCGATCTGGCTGCGGCCGTCGGTCGAGGCAATCAAGTGCGGGGTGGCCGAGCCAACCACCCCGGGTGTGTGGGCGACCGCCTGCTCGGCGCGCAGGAATCCCGCCCGTTGTGAGCTCGAGCTGACCTGAGCGACCAGCTGCAGGGGGCCGTTGTAGCCGGGCCCGAAGCCCTTGGCGAGCAGGTCATAGGCCGTGCGAGTCGTCGAGCTGGCCGGATCCGAGCCGGCGTCGGCTGAACCCAGGCGCATCGAGAAGAACGGGATCGCCAGCACGACCATGACCAGCGCCGCAAGGGCGGCGAACACCGCCGGGCGCCGGGACATCGCCGCCGTCCAGCTCGCCCACCGAGGCGACTCGTCCGTGAGCGACAGCTGGCCGTCGCGCAGCGCACGGCGCTCGCGGCGCCGGAGCACGCGACTGCCGAATGCGCCCAGCAGCGCGGGCATCAGGGTCAGTGCCGTGAGCACCGTGAAGGCGACGGCAATCGCCGCGGCCACCGCGACGCCGTACAGGAAGCTCACCCCGAGCGCGAACATCCCGAGCATCGCGATGCACACGATCAGCCCGGCAAACAGGACCGCACGACCCGAGGTGTCCAGCGACTCGACGGTCGCCGCCTCGCCCGAGAGGCCACGCAGCAGTCCCTGGCGGTAGCGGGTGACGATGAACAGGGCGTAGTCGACCCCGACTCCGAGGCCGATCAGCAGGGCCAGCTGGCTGGAGAACGAGGCCATGTTGAGCACGTGCGAGAACAGGCCGATGACCGCGATCGCGGTGCCGAGCGAGAGCGCGGCGCTGATCAAGGGCAGCGCCATCGCCAGCACCGAGCCGAACACGACGAAGAGGACCACCGCGGCGGCCAGGAAGCCGAACAGCAGCCCACTGGACTGGTTGCTCTGGTTGCCGCTGCGCGCGATGTTGCCCTCGACCGCGAACTGCACACCGTGGCCCGACGCGCCGGTGATCTTGTCCACCAGCGACTTCGCCGCGGTGGTGGTGATCTGCTTGTGAACGGTGGATTCGTCGAAGGTGATGTCGGCGAAGGCGACCCGCCCCGAGGGCGAGATCTGGCGCCCGGCGCCCACGCCATACGGGGAGCTGATCGTCGAGACGTGAGGCTGGTGGGCGATCACGGCGAACAGCTGCTCGGCCCGCTGACGCACGGCGGGGTCGGTCACCGAGCCGGTCTTGACCGCGAGCACGAGCTGATCGGTCTCGCCGGAGGCTTTCGGGGCGTTGCGTTGCAGCAGCCGAATGGCGTCAAAGCTCTGCGTGTGGGGCAGACTGAAGCTGTCGCTGAAGGCGCTGCCCGCCGCGGAATGCAGCGCGGTCAGCACGACCAGCCC
>JALYZB010000152.1 GCA_030945945.1 Actinomycetota bacterium
ATGGTGCGCCTGGCTCGGCCGGCCCTAACGAAGCGTCGGGCAAAGGCCGAACCAGTGAAGACAACCCTGACGAATTCAGCGCCGGCGGCGGCTTCTCGAGCCACGGCACGAAGTAGCCCGCAGAAGCGCAGCAAGCCCTGCTGACCTCTCATCCAGAGAGAACAAGAATCCACATCAGTCGTATGAGGCCCGGGCGCGCTCAGGCGGCTGGAGCGAGCTTCCTGATCAGGTCGACGACGAGCAGCACGTCGCCTAGTTGTCGAAGCTCGGACTGAGTGTCGAGAGCGCTCAGCGACGGACAGGCGACCCAGCGCGGAGCCTCGGCGACCGGCCTCGGTGGGCTGGCGGCATCGTCGGCCCTGTAGTGACCGCACCACGACGCTCGCTCGCGGAGCGACTCATCTCAATTTCATAGAACCGGGGCACGCTCCGGTCGTAGGCAGGGGGCCGGTTGTGGCCGCCCTGATCCGACGTTCGAAAGTCGTGAGTTCGCTAGAACGCGAGGTCATCAGCTGCCGGTAGTAGCTAGAAGTCATCGTTGCGCCTTGGCCATTCTTTTCCGTATCGACCTAGACGCCATGGGCTGGAGTGCGGGTTGCGAACTGTGAGGCGGGCGCGAAGGGGCCCGCCGCCGGCGGCGTCGGCGCAGAGGCCGAGCGAGCGCTTCAGAGAGGCGACCACCCAGGCGGCTACCGCGCTGACTGCCGGTCCGCCTCACGCGCCCCGCCCGCGGCGTCCTTGAGATCCGGCTCGGCCCCCGGAGCCGTCGCGGGACCGCCGTCGCTCGTCGCATCTGCATCATCCCCGGCGCTGAGGTCGATCCCGTCCGTCGTCGCCGGTTCATCTGATCCGGTCGTCTCCCCCAGGACCGAGCTTCCCAGCTCCGGGTCCTCGGCCAGCAGTCCCTTGGGAGCGTCGGAGCCGCCCAGCTCGGCGGGCACGACTCCATCGGCGGCGGTCGCCGCCCACTCGCCCTTCTCGCGCGCCTCGTGCTCTTCGGGGGTCGTGCCGCCGCGCTGCGCCGTCGGCTTGACGGGATCACGGTCATCGTTCGTGCCGGACATCAGTCCTCCCTCTCTGCTCCACCGGAGGGACAAGCTTATCGGCTGTGGGTTGCTTCCGAACCCCATCGCGGCGGTTCGCGGCGATCGCGGGCTTTGCCCGGCGTGAGCGCCGCACCATCGCGCTGACGCGTCGGCGTGGACACAGCTTGCGGTATGAGCGCGGCGACAGACCCCACTGACCGGACGTCCCCCTTTGCGGCACACCCCAATACGCGCCCGCTACGGGATCTCTGGCTGAGTCAGCTTGGTGCTCTTGTTGCGCCACGAGCGCGGAGCCAGCGCACGAGTCCGTCGGCGTGTTCTCGCTCTGCCGCAGCAAGCGGGGTGAGGTTCTCCCACGGCGGAATCCAGTTTGGCTCCGCGCCGCGCCCCAGCGGGTACTGCGCGCAGTCCTGGCGCTCGCCGTGACAGGCGCCCCAGAACGCCACCGTGATGTCCTCAGGCAACGGCGCTGTCGCTCCCGCGAAATACGCCTCGACGCGGTCAAACAAACCGAGCGTCGCCGCGTCAACGAGCGTCGTCTGAGCGCCACGCGCCACCACCCGGCGGGCCACCCCCCACTGCTTAAACCCCCGGGCATCAGCCATCGGGGGGCCTTCACCAAGTACCGCCCCGCTCGCTTCGATGTCCGCCCCGGGGTCAAGCAGCGCGTCGAGTCCGGCGACGTCGTCGCTGCTCGCCGCCCAGTGCAGCGGCGTTTCCTGATGGGGTCCCCGGAACCGGGCGTTGACGTCGGCGCCGGCCGCGACCAACACAGCGACCGTCGCCGCTCCGTTAGGGAAGTGACCGGGCCAGTCAGTCACGACATGAAGCAACGTGCGAGACATCCCTCCCGAGGACAACGACGCCGGGATGAACACCAGCGACATCAACTACGACGAGCTGAAGCAGCCTCAGGCCGAGTACCCCGACGCGATGAAGGACAACCTCCGATCCTGGCGGGTCGCATCCGTACGCCGTAGGACAGAGGCGCTGGAAGCCGTCCTACGAACGGAACGCAATGGCGCGTTAAGCGCCGCCAGCCGCCTGACGGCGTCGCCCGCGGCCCGCAATCTCTGCGCCGCTTTTCGCGTGGAGGCAGCCGGCGGCTATTGCTGCAGCCAGGCGACTGCTTCGCCCTGGCGCAGGGTCCGAGCCCGGCGATTGCGTTGGCGTGACAGGGGAAGCGTGTGGCCTACATCGGCGCGCACCCTCTGTCCTGCTTTTGGGCGAATCTTAGGCCTGAGCCGCGGCGCCCTGGACGTCCTGCTTCGCTGCTGGCACGCTGCCGCGCTACCGCGCTCCCGGGCGAGCTGGGTGGGTCAGCCCTGCAGCTCGGAGTCGGGCAGATCTTGGGGGAGCGGGACGTCGCGCGGCTTGCCGCCGGTCGTCTCCTCCCAGGCGTTGAACGCCTCGGCGTCGCGCGACTCATGGCAGTCGCCCGTGCTGCCCACCGCGACGAGCGTGACCCGCTCGCGGTGCGTGTTGGCCAGCTGGCGGCGGACCTCGGGCGCGATGCGCATCAGCTCCCCGGCGACGATCGTATGCGCAGCGCCCTCGACGAACACGGTCAGCCGGCCCTCAATCACGACGTAGACCTCCTCCTGGCCCGCGTGGCGGTGGATCCGCATCCGCTGGCCGGGCTGCAGCGTCAGCTGGTTGATGCCAAAGCCCCTCACGCCCAGCGGCTTGCGCAACGGCACGAACCGCTCGTCAGTATTCAGATCCAGCGCGGCGATGGTGGGGTTCCTGGCCATCGCTGCATCGTAGGCCGCGCTAACCGGGCGTGTCGTCAGCGCGAACTTGTGCACCTCCGTCTGGACCGGCACCGGCATCATCCGCTAGCGCCATCTCCCCTACCTCGCCCAGCGCTTCCCCTTTGTCGCCCACCTCGCCACGATGCCCGGGCTTCCCGCCTTGGGTGGCGACTGACCCGGAGCAGACGCGCCGCCCGCAGCCGATCCTTTCGCCGCTGTCACCCCTCCTTCGTGATAGGAGCTGAGCGTCAGGAGGAGAGTTGCCACACGTCCGTTATGCGGTCCGAGACGGGTTGAAACCTGCCGCTTGCGTGCGATCCAAAGCTTCGTCGCGAGGCGTTGATCGTTTGGTTGTCATCGCAGAGCCTTCCAGTAGACGATCTTGTCGTCCGCCGGCCGCGTAGTAGTCGCGGATACGCGCTTCCTGGGTGTAGCCGAGACGTTGGTAAAACTCCCGCGTTCGTTCGAACTCTGGCCGCCCGGAGGTTTCGACTAGGAGCACGCGCTGCCCGTGGGCCGCAAGGGCTACCTCGGCGTCGCGCATCAGCGCTTGGCCGATGCCGTGACCTTGCTGCTCGGGGTGCACGGCGATGAGCAGCAAATTGCTCGCACCGTCAGTCATCGGTTCCGGCGCAAGTAGGCCACGGCCCGCAGCCCTGCGTCGTAGGTCTGCCAGCGCTCGTCTGGCCGTTCACCACCTAGCCACCCCGCGAGCATCCCGTCCAACAGTTGTGACGGGAAAAGCGCAGCGTCGCCTACCTCGCCGCGCGAGAAACCAGCTCGGTCGATGTGTTCTCACGCGATCGACGCACCGGTGCGCTTCGCCAGCTTTCGGGCCGCACGGCTGCAGCAGCGAGCGAGGTTCAGCAGATTGCGCGCCAGCGATTGGGATATCGGGCGCGCACCTCGTCGCGCTCAGCCCGGACGGTCGAAACCTCTATGTCGCCGCCGAACTCGGATCCGGGGGGGCCATGTTCTCGGGCATCGCTAGACCTAGCTTCATCGGAGGTGCTGACGTCAGGCGGGTGCACCACCGGTTCTGGCTTCTTTCTGATCGATTCGGCCCGTGGGTCGAGACCGCTGCAAATTCCCCTTTCCACGACCCCCAGGCGCCCGGCACAAGGCTTGCGCTGGAGACGAGGCTCCGTTGCACGCTCCTCAGTACGAAGCAGACGTCCTGTGTCACCTTGGGGTGCGGTCGGGACGCTGGCTGGCTGTCAAGCGCTTCGCGTTCGGCCGTTCGGGCGGCTCGGTGGGTGACGGCGGTGCCGGCGACCGGCTGGAGGCAGCGAGGTCGGGCTGAGCCCCCGCCGTGGTTGGGATCGTGACGGTGATGCGTCGTCGTAGGGGCGGTGGCGTTCGGGTCATAGGGGGTTCGCTTTTGCCAGCCGCGCCAGATTACGCGACTCCAGGCACGGCCGACGGTGCGGAGCGCGGAGTTCTTTCGTCAAGCTCGTGAGAAGCTCGCCGCCGAGCAAAGCGAGGCCGATCAATCCGGGGGCCCCCGAGCTCGAAGGGCGCGTTGAGCCGTTGCACTTCGAGGCGGCGTCGCGGACTCAGAGCCGAGCGGGGTGGGTCAGAGAGGCGGGTCGTCAGGTCGAGCAGCGCCGCTGGGAGAACTCGAGGCCGACCCCCGCGGCCGACTGGCGCGGTTGCTGGTGGCCGCGGAGCGGATGGAGGACGACCTCGACGCGCAACGAGCGGCCCACTCCACCGTCGCGCTCAACGCCGCGGGCGGATAGCCAGGCTCCGCACGCCCCACGACGCGAGCTTCAAAGCCGCCCAAGCTCGTTTCTCACCACACGAGACGCGACGCCGCGGGATGGCTGCATCTACGAAGATCTGAAACGAGCTTAAACGCTTGGTCGGGCATGTCGTACGGTCGGGCTGTGACGGGTCGGCTTCCAGAGAAGATCGCGGGTTCGGACTCCCTGACGCTGAGTCGGTGGATCCAAGAGGACGCCGAGAAGCTCGGCCGAGCTGTTGCTGAGAGCGTGGAGCATCTGCGTCCGTGGATGGCATGGGTCACGCGAGAGCCGCTACCCCTCCAAGAGCGCCGTGCGCTGATCAACGGCTGGGAGGAGGAATGGCTGGCCGGCGGTGATGTCGTCATGGGCACCTTCATCGACGGCGAGGTCGCGGGAGGCTGTGGTCTGCACCGCCGGATCGGTCCCGGTGGCCTTGAGATCGGCGACTGGACAGCGAAATCGTTTCTGCGCAAGGGAACTGCGACGACGGCGGCTCGCCTCCTCACCGATGCCGCGTTCGCCTGTTCGGAGATCACGCGTGTTGAGATCCATCACGACCAAGCCAACCGGCCCAGCGCCGGGGTGCCTCGCCACCTCGGTTTTGAGCTTGTGCGGGAGGTCCATGACGAGGTTGAGGCACCCGGGGAGACCGGCGTCTCGTGCGAGTGGCAGATCACTCGAGAAGACTGGCATCGACGTCAAAATGCGCCTCGTGAGGCGCGACGCGACGCAACTCCTCGCCATCGCCCGCAACCGCTTATACGGTCGCGTAGTCGAGCACCTTGACTCAACCGCAAATAGCGGTCGCTGACTTCAGTCGGGGATGGCGGCGACGTCAGGGACAATGATGCCGAAGAGGTCCCCAATGGCCGCCAGGCTGGCCGCCTGCAGAGCTGCAGAGGACACGGTGTCGGGGGTCCCCGGGAGGGCGCGGGTAGCTGTGGCGCTGGCGACAACGGTGGGCGCGTAGCCCAGGTTGAACGCCCCTCTCGCCGTGGAGTTCACGCACATGTGCGTCATGAACCCGGCGAGCACCAGATTGCGGGCGGAGGCGGCCTTAAGCCGATCGTCGAGGTCGGTCTGCACGAAGGAGTTCGGAAACTCCTTAACGATCACCGTCTCGTCCCCGTGCGGCGCCACTTGGTCGACGATCTGGCCGATCTCGGCTCGCACGTCGTAGGGCGAACCCTCGCCGGCGTCGTGCTTGAAGTGGATAATCGGGATGCCGGCCGAACGGGCCCGCTCAAGCAGCTCGGCCGCCTGATCCAGGGCGGCAGCGACCCCATCGAGCGCCATGACCCCCTGGACATAGGTGTTCTGGCAGTCAATCATGATCAGGGTGGAATCGGCCAGACTCGCCGGGGTCGAAGGCAAGCCGCTGAGGGCTCGCAGGGTCGTGGGCTCAGACATGATCAGTCCTCTCGGGGCAGCAGCTCGTCGCTGCGGTTGAATGTACTCCTCTCGTTGTAAATTTCTCGGCGTAGGTGCGGGATCAGTCTGGGACATCCGATCTCTTCGCACGGTCACGAAAGTGGACAAAACGTCACCGGAGGCGCAACGGCGCCCACTCGCGCCGACGTGCTCACAGCCACCGAGGCGAGCGCACTGCTCGGATCCCGCGCAGCACGCTGTATGACCTGCCCGCCGGGAAGAACTGCCGGCCCCTCGGATCGGGCGGCGCTGGATCTTTCTCCGCTCGCTCGAACGGGCAACTTCTCCTCCGCTCTGAGCCCGGCTCGTGAGCGCGACCTTCGGCTTAATGCCGGCTCCTCCTGCCCAGAGGACGGCCGGACCGTTGCCCGCCACAGTTGCCCGCAAAGTTCGTAACATCTAGTTACAAACAAAAAACTCCCTGCTAGCAGGCATAAAACTAAGCGGCGGACGGGGGTCGAACCCGCGACCTTCGGCTTGGGAAGCCGACGCTCTACCAACTGAGCTACCACCGCGCAAGTAAAACGAGTCTAGGCCGCGGCGGCGGACGGTGCTGCCGTGACTCCGCCGCCCCGCCCGGGTCGTCCGTGGCGGCTGGGGACTAACCTTGGACAGGGAATGCGGCGATACATCCTCCCCGGTTTGGTCGCGGTCGCGGCGGTCGCCCTGCTCGCGCTGCTCGCCTTCGGGGTCGGTGGCCAGAACGCGGGCTCGAGCATCGATGCCCAGATCGCCAAGGGCGACTATCCCATCGCCCCCAGCCTCCGTGCGGCGTTGCCGATGCTCGGCTCGAGCGCGAGGACGAGCCTGGCCGCCTACCACGGCCAGGTCGTAGTGGTCAACGTGTACGCCTCGTGGTGCGGGCCATGTCAGGCCGAGGCGCCGATCCTCGCCAACGCGGAGCAGTCCCTGCGCGCCCATGGCGCGACGGTGCTCGGTATCACCTATCTCGATGACCCCGCCGCGTCCGCGCGGTTCGTGCGCCAGCAGCACATCACCTACCCGGTGCTGCGCGACGTCGGCGGCGACTTCGTCCGCTCGTTTGGCACCAACGGAGTGCCCGAGACGTTCGTGATCAACCGCCAGGGCCGCGTCCAGGCGCTGCGGCGGTTTCAGCTCGACGACACCTGGCTGAAGACGGTGCTGCCTCCCATCCTCGCCGAGCACTCGTGACCCGCCCGCCACGGTGGCTGGCGACGCTGCTGCTCTGCCTCACACTGGCGCTCGCCGGGGCGGCCGCCCAGGCGAGCGCCCGTTCGAGCGTCTCGTTCACCCAGATCGAGCAGCAGTTCATGTGCGTCGACTGCCACGAGGCGCTCAACGTCGCGCAGTCCCAGGAGTCGTTCTCCGAACGGGCCTACCTGCGCCTGCTGATCAGCCAGGGGCTGACCGCGCCGCAGATCCGCGCCCAGTTCGTCTCCGCCTACGGCCCGGCAGTGCTCGCCACGCCGCCGGCCAGCGGCTTCAACCTGACGATCTACATCCTTCCGCCTGCAATCGTGGTGATCGGCGCAGTCAGCCTCGCCGTCGCCCTGCCTCGCTGGCGCCGTCGCACGCGCGCCGCGACCTGGGGCGACGGGGGACGTCCCGCCCCCACTCCGGCGCTCAGCGCCGACGACGCCCGCCGTCTGGACGAGGATCTCGCGCGGCGCGCGTGAGCGCGGCCCGGAACCGGCGCCGACCGGATCGCCGGGGTGAGCTGACGCCGAACGGATCGGCGGCGCTACATCGAGTCCGGAGCGCTGACCCCGAGCAGGCCGAGGGCGAGGGCGATCGTCTGTCGCGCACTCTGGGCCAGCGCGACCCGGAACGACTCGGTGCTTGGCGGCTGCGCGCCCACGACCTTACAGTCGCGGTAGAAGGCGGTGAAGTCCTGGGCGAGTTCGAGCGCGTAGGCGGCGATCCGGTGCGGACCGCGGCGGTCCGCCGCCTCGGCGACCTCGTCGGGAAACTGAGCCAGTGACTTGATCAGCGCCCGTTCGGCGGGCTCCAGGACACCGTCGCCCCAGTCCGCTCCGGCGGCGAGCGCGGCGTCGGCCCGCTCGGCATCGAGCTTGCCGAGCATGGTGACGATCCGAGCGTGGGCGTACTGGATGTAGTAGACGGGGTTGTCGCGGTCCTGGCGCTTGGCGAGACCCAGATCCAGATCGAGCGTGCGGTCGTGGGAGCGCTGGAGCATGAAGTAGCGGGTAGCGTCGACGCCGATCTCGTCCAGCAGTTCGTCGAGGGTCACGAAGTCGCCGCGGCGCTTGGACATCGCCGCCCGCTCGGTGCCCTCGATCAGATGCACGAACTGCAGGATTGGCATCTCGAGCCGGTCCGGTTCGCCGCCGAGCGTCGCGAACGCCGCCTTCATCCGCGCCACGTACCCGTGATGGTCCGCGCCGGCTGGAATGATCTGGCGCTCGACCCCGCGCTCGAGCTTCTCGAGCAGGTATCCAAGATCGGCGGCGAGGTAGGTCGGCGCGCCGTCGGAGCGCTCCAGCACCCGGTCCTTGTCGTCGCCGAAGCTCGTCGTACGCAGCCACAGCGCGCCCTCTGATCGGTAGGTATGGCCGGCCTGCTCGGCGAGCGCGAGCGAGCGCTCGATGAAGCTCGGCGCGCCCTGGTGCAGGGTGCGCTCGCTGAAGAACCGGTCGTAGTGGACGCCGTAGCGGTGCAACGTGGCCTTGACCTGCGACAGCAGGATCTCCACTGCGGCCGCGGCGGCCTCGTCCGCGGACAGCGACCGCACCTCGGGGATCTCCGCGGCGAGATCGTGCACGTACTCGCCCTGGTAGCCCCCCTCGGGGATCGGGGTGCCCGTCGCGCGGGCCAGCACCGACTCGCCGAGCCGGCGGATCTGGCCGCCGGCGTCGTTGAAGTAGTACTCGGTGGCGACCGTGTGGCCATGGTGGGACAGGATCCGGGCCAGCGCGTCGCCGTAGGCGGCCGATTGGCCGTTGGCGGCGACGAGCGGGCCCGTCGGATTGGCCGAGAGGAACTCGAGCAGCAGCTGCTCGGGGACGGCCGCCCCGCCGGCCCCGTAGCGATCGCCGGCGTCCAGCACCGAGCGGGTCGCCGCCCGGTACCAGGCATCGGACAGGGTCAGGTTCAGAAAGCCCGGCCCGGCGATCTCCCAGCTGCTCAGCTCGTCGGCCAGCGCCTCGGCCAGCGCGACCCCGACCCGCTCGGCAATGTCCCGGGGGGGAGCCCCGAGCGACGGAGCCAGCAGCATCGCGACGTTGGTCGAGTAATCGCCCTGCTGCTGACGCTTGGGACGCTCGACCTTGGTCTGGGCGGGTGGTTCTCCGTCGCCGCCCTTGATCGCGGTCGCCACCTCCTGCACGGCGGCTCTGAGCTCGTGCATGGAGGCAGCCATCGCGCCAATGTAGCTCCCTGGGTCAGGCTCAGGCCGCCCGCGCCTGCAGGCGCGCCTGGATGTGGCCGTAGTTGAGCCGCATCATCGCGATCACGTCCGCGACGTCCTGCGGCCCCTCGATCGCCCGCGCGGCTGGCCCGCGCCGCTGCGGGAAGACGGGGTGAAAGCCGATCCGCCCCTCGGCGTGCAGCTGCTCCCACACGTGTTCGGGAAAGAAGAAGTGGGCCGCGTGGTCGCCATGCAGGTGGCCGAGCTCGCGGCCGCCGAGCTTGAACGCCCACTCGCCGCGACGACCGGTGCCCGCCGTCACGCCGGACCAGCTCGTGACCTCGGCGGTGATCGCGTCCCTGGGGGACTGCTGTGTGTGGCTCATCAGCCTGATCCTCTCGTTTCGCACAACTCGGACCCCCAGCCTAAAAGCTCAAGTAAGCTTTAAGTCAACCGCCGGCTCGGTGACCCCGCACCGGCTCGGTGACCCCGCGGCGGACGCACCGCCAGCAGCGTGACCGGCCGCCCCCCGTGCTACCGGACCGGCAGGGGCTGGAACCAGCCCTCGAGGCGCTCGATCGCCTCCGGAGTGCCGATCGCCACCAGCATATCCCCCGGCGCCACCTCAGAGCCGGGCGCGGGCTGGGGCTCGAGGCGGCCGTCGGTGCGCCGCACGGCGACGATCACCGCCTCTCCGCGCACCACCTCGATCGTCTGACCGGCGCCCCGGCAGGCGACGGGGACCTCGATCTCCTCCATCCGGTGGTCGGCGACCTGGACCGCTCCCCCGACCTGGGGGTGCAGCGCGACCCGGGCCATCTCCGAGCCCGAGGTCTTGTAGGGCGAGATGACGCGGTCAGCGCCAGCCCGCAGCAGCTTCTTCTCAGAGTCCTCGGCTGACGCGCGGGCGATGATCAGGATGTCGGAGCGCAGCTCGCGTGCCGTCAGGGTGATGAAGATGTTCTCCGCGTCAGAGTCGACGCAGGCGATGACCGCCCGCGCACGCTCGATCCCCGCGCCGATCAGCACCTCGTCCTCGGCGGCGTAGCTCTCGAGGTAGCGGACTCCCATCGCCTCAGCCTCGACGCGGTGGCTCGGTTCCTGGTCAATGGCGACGTGCGGGACGCCGGCGGCGCGAAGATCCCGTGACACCTGACGACCAACCCGGCCAAATCCACAGACGATGTAGTGATCGGTATAGGCGTCGATCATGCGCTGGGTGCGTCGTTCGGTCAGCAGACCGCTCAGCTGGCCCGAGACGAAGAACTCCGCCACCGTGGCCAGGCCGTAGAAGAGCGTACCGATGCCGAACAGCTCCAACAGGACGACCACGACCCGCCCCGCGGCGTCGTGCGGATCCTGGATCGACCCGAGCGTGGTGACCGTATCCAGGGTCCAGGCCAGCGAGTAGGCGACCGAGGACCCCTCGGTGACCGCGAATGCCGCCGTCCCCAGGATGATCAGGCCGATCAGCGCGCCGAACAGCAGCGACAGGCGCCGCGTGAACATCCGCGTCTCGCGCCGCGTCCGCGCGCGCTGCTGGTGGGCCCCCGGCCCGCGCGACGAGGGGTCCCGCAGCGCCATCAGTAGTGGTACGGCTCGCGCGCGAGAATCTTGTGGCCGCGGTAGAGCTGCTCGAGCAGGACCACCCGTGCGAGCTGGTGAGGCAGGGTGATCTCCCCCAGCGACAGGCGATGATCGACCTGCTCGAGGTCGAGGCCAAACGGACCGCCGACCACAAAGCAGAGGTCGCGACCGCTGCGCCGCCGCTCCTCGAGGAAGCCCGCAAAGGCGAGCGAGTCGGGCTTTGCACCATCACGGTGCAGCAGCGAGACGAAGGCGCGCTCCGGCAGGCGGCGCACGACCTTCTCGTCCTCGCGGACCTCGATCAGCTCCAGCCGCGTGTGTCCGGCGAGCAGCTTCTGGTAGTGGCGCACATCGTCCGCGAAGGGTGGACGCAGGCGCCCCACGGCGACGACGACGATCCGCACGGTGAGATACTACGCGTCTATGGACGAACCGAACCCCCCTGAGCGGCACATCAATATCCATTTCACGCCGGAGGTCATGGCCGGCATCTATTCCAACTTCGCCAACGTCAGCCACTCCGACTACGAGTTCACGATCACCTTCGCGCGTGTCGACCACGAGGTCGAGGAGGAGGAGATCCCCGGGGTCGTCGTGACCCGCGTCAACCTCTCGCCCCGCTTCATGCGCGAGCTGATCGAGGCCATGCAGGACAACTACTCCAAGTGGCAAACCCGCGAGGGGATCAAGAACCTTCCCGAGTGGGGCGGCGGCGGCCCGCCCCCCGCCGACGGCCCCGAGGACGACGGCTGAGCCTCGGGGCTTGGCCCGCCCGGCCGGCGTCCGCTTGGACGTCACCCACTTCGACGCCTCAGTGGCACCTGCGCAGCGCTCGAGGCGCGCCGACGGATCCTCTCCGGCCAGGCCGACGTCGGGCTCGCCGTCGAATCCGCCGCTCATGCGGCCACCCGCGGGGCACTGAGCTACGGGACGGTCGCCGGGGGCGCCCGTGGCGCCCGCCGGTTTGGACCCCATCTGTGTCCACGCCACCCCGACCCGCGGCAACGACGCCGCCGAGACAAACCTGCTGGCGATGCGTGATGGGGTGATCCCGCCGAACACGAATCTCGACCCCCCGATCCCGAGGGTGACCGGGACTACGTGCCGCTCGCCGCCCGCGAGACGACCGTCCGGACCGCGGTGGCAACGCGTTCGGCTTCGGCGGCCAGAACTGCGTCGTCGGGCTGCGCGCTCCCTAGCCCGTGGGCGAGCCACGCTCCGCACCGGACACCGGCCCCAGGCCGCCGGGGTCAGCCCGCCGCCCGCTCCCGTTGCGCGAAGGCGACCGCGGCACCGATGCGCTCTTCGGTCGGCGGATGGGAGGCCATCAGCGCCGTGACCCACCGGGGCGGCGCGAGATCGGCCAGGTTCTGCAGCGCGATCGCGCGCTCAAAGCTGATGAACGCGTCGCTGTCCCGGGCCAGCTGCAGTGAGTACTGGTCCGCCCGGCGCTCGACGGCGCGCGAGAGCCGATTGCCGATCATCCCCAGCGGAGCGCTGACCAGGCCGGCGGCGAGCGCGAGTCCGGGCAGGGCCGCTGGGGAGCCGCGCTCCGGGGTCAGGACCCCACTGAGCTGCTGGACGGCCAGGCCGGCGGCTGGAGCGGTCACCGCGGCGAAGGCCACGTTGCGGGGAACATCGCGAAAGCGTACGTGCCCAAGCTCGTGGGCCACGACCATCCGGACCTCGTCGCGGCTGTAACGGTCCAGCAGGGTGTCGTACAGGACAACCCGCTTGCTGGGCCCCAGCCCGGTGACGTACGCGTTGGCGGCGGTCGTCCGACGACTGGCGTCCACCGAGTACACCTCCCCCACCGACACCCCCGCCGCGTCAGCGAGCGCAAGCACGTCGCGGCGCGTCTCACCCTCGGGCAACGGCGTGAAATCGTTGAAGATCGGCGCCAGCACCACCGGGGCCAGGGCCGCAAGCACGGCGCCGACCCCCACCGACCCGCCCGCGGCGGCAAGCCACCACGTCCGCGGCCAGCGCCGGGTGACCGCGATCACGCCGGCCCCGGCGCCGGCGGCAAAGCCGGACTGCAG
>JALYZB010000153.1 GCA_030945945.1 Actinomycetota bacterium
CTCGCCGCCGGGCAGGCGATCCGGCAGGCCGGCACGCGTGCGGCCAACGTCACCCGCACCAAGCAGGGGCGCGAGGTCGCGCTCGAGCGTCGCCACATCGAGGCCGCCGAGCAGATCGTGGCCGCCCTGGGCACGATGAAGGGCGCGGCGATGAAGGTCGGGCAGGTCATGTCCTTCCTCGACGCCGGGCTCGTGCCCGAGGAGTACCGCGAGGAGTTTCAGCGCAAGCTCGGAGCGCTGCGCGACGCGGCACCCACGGTCACCTTCAAGGAGATGCGCAAGGTGATCGAGGAGGAACTGGGCGACCGTATCGCCAACGTCTTCGCGGAGTTTGACGAGGAGCCGATCGCCGCCGCCTCGATCGGCCAGGTGTACCACGCGGCCCTGCCCAACGGCCGGCGCGTGGCGGTCAAGGTCCAGTATCCGGGCGTGGCCGCCGCGGTCCGCTCCGACATGCAGAACCTCGGCCTGATCCTCCGGCTGGCCAAGCGGATCGCCCCCGGGATGGACCCCAAGGCGATCGGTGACGAGATCCGCTCGCGGATCGGCGAGGAGCTCGACTACGAGCTCGAAGCCCAGAACCAGCGCGCGCTGGCCCGGGTCTTTCGCGGCCACCCGTTCATCGTCATCCCCGACGTCATCACCTCGCTCTCCCACGAGCGCCTGATGGTCTCCGAGTATGTGAGCGGCACCGGCTTTGAGGCGGTCAAGGGCTACCCGCAGGCCGAGCGTGACCGGATCGGCGAGATGCTGTTTCGCTTCTACTTCGGCTGCCTGTATCGCCACGGCCAGTTCTCCGGTGACCCCCATCCCGGCAACTCGATGCTGCTCGACGACGGCCGGATGGCGTTCTTTGACTTCGGGCTGTTCAAGCGCATGCCGCCGGGCACCGTCGACCTCGAGATGCAGATCGTCCGCGCGGTGATCGAGGGCGACTCCGACACGATCATGCGGGTCGGGACCGAGATCGGCTTCTTCCCCGAGCCCGACAAGTTCAACCCTGACCGGGTCCTGGCCCATTTCCGCGCGTCGTCCTCCTGGTACACGTCTGACCGGGAGATCGAAGTGACGCCCGAGTACGCGACCCAGGTCCTGATCGACATGAGCGATCCCCGCTCGGAGTACTTCGGCTATCTGCGCCACGAGTCCGCGCCGCCCGACCATCTCTTCGGCCGGCGCATGGAGGTCCTGACGCTCGCGGTCATCTCACAGCTGCACGCGCGCGGCAACTTTCACCGGATCGCGCGCGAGTGGTTCTATGGGGATCCCCCCGCGACCGCGCTCGGGGAGCAGGAAGCCGAGTTCTACGGCCGCGCGGCGGCCTGAGCCCGGCCTCGCGACCCGGCCGCTCAGCGGGCGTCAGACCTCCTGCACCTGGAACAGGCTCGTCGTGCCCGGCCGGCCGCTCGGCAGCCCGGCGGTGATCCCGACCCGCTCCCCGGGCTTGACCCAGCCGAGCTCGACGACGCGACGGGCGGCGTCGTGGATCAGCTCCTCGGTCACCTCGTGACGGCGCATCGACGCCGCCTGCACCCCCCACATGAAGTTGCAGCGGCGCACAGTCTCGCGGCCGGGAGACAGGCAGTAGATCGGGCACTGGGGGCGGTGGGCGGAGATGAGTCGGGCCGAGCGGCCCGACAGGGTGGGCACGACGAGCGCGGCGAGGCTGAGCTCCCGCGCGGCGGCGCAGGCACTGTAGGCGATCGTGTAGGCCGGATCGCGGTGACCTCGACGCACCCGGGTCTCGTTCCAATTCTCGTAGGGCAGCTCGGTCTCGGTGTGCTCGGCGATGGCCGCCATCATCGCCACCGCCTCGACCGGATAGGAGCCGATCGCCGTCTCCTGGGAGAGCATCACTGCGTCGGTCCCATCCAGGATCGCGTTGGCCACGTCTGCGACCTCGGCGCGGGTCGGACGCGAGGAGGAGACCATCGAGTCGAGCATCTGGGTGGCGGTGATCGAGGGGCGGGCGAGCCGGCCGGCGATCCGCAACAGGTTCTTCTGGACGAGCGGGACGGTTTCGATCGACAGTTCGATGCCGAGATCACCGCGCGCCACCATCACCGTGTCGGCGGCCCGAATGATCGCCTCGGCGTCGTCGACGGCCTGGGGCTTCTCGATCTTGGCGACGAGCGGCAGGCGGGTGTGGCGGCGGACCGTCTCGACGTCCGCGGCGGAGCGCACGAACGACAGCGCGACGACGTCGACTCCGATCGACTCCCCGAAGCGCAGCATGTCGAGATCCTCCGCGGGGACCGCGGCCAGCCCGCGCGTCGAACCGGGGATGTTCAGGCCCTGCCGGGTGGCGACCGTGCCGCCAACCCCGACCTGCGTGTCGATCTCGCCATCGGCGCCGCGGACCCGCTTGACCCGCAGCCGGATCGCGCCGTCGGCGAGGTAGATGACGTCCTCGGGGTCGACTGCGTCGGCCAGGCCGCCCCAGCTGACGGGAATCCGGCGCTCGTCGCCCGGCTCGGTCGAACCGCACGCGAGCACGAGATGCTCGCCGGGCTTGAGCTCGACGAGCCCGTCGGTCAGCGAACCAATGCGCAGCTTGGGTCCGGGCAGGTCCTGGAGGATCGCGACCGGGCGGCCCACCTGGCGAGAGGCGGCCCGCACGCGTTCGGCATTCTCGGCGTGAATCTCGCGGTCACCGTGGGAGAAGTTCAGACGCGCGACGTCGAGGCCGGCCTTGACCATGCGCACGAGCACCTCGGGCTCGCGCGACGCCGGGCCGATGGTGGCCACGATCTTCGTTCTCCTCACGCTCCGCACGCTACTAAGGACTCCGGGCGCGCTGGTTAGGAGTCTGTCTCGCCACCCCCGGGCGGTGCCCGACCGAGGTCAGACCCGAACGGCCCCGTCCTCGATCACCGGCTCACCGTCGGCGCTGAGGCGACCGCCGTCGCGCAGATCACAGATGAGGTCCCAGTGCAGCGCGGAGTGGTTGGTGCCCCCCGTCTCGGGATAGGAGCGCCCGAGGGCGAGGTGGACCGTGCCGGCCATCTTCTCGTCGAGCAGGATCTGGCCGGTCGCGCGGTCGATGCCCGGGTTGCTGCCCAGCCCGAGCTCACCGAGCACGCGGGCACCGTTGTCGGTGCTCAGCGCCGCGTCGAGGTAGGCCTGGCCCTCCTGCGCCCGCGCGGCCACGACCCTGCCGGCGCGGAACTCGAGCTCGACGCCGGTGACGGTGACTCCCGCTGGACCGGTGGGGATCGTGAAGCGGATCCGGCCCTCGGCCGAGACCTCCAGCGGCCCGGTGAACACCTCGCCGCTGGGCATGTTGCGGCGCCCGTCGGAGTTCACCCAGGTCCGTCCGCGGACGTCGAGGCGAAGGTCGGTGCCCTCGGCCTCGATGTGGATCTCGCGCGCCGGGGACAGACGATCGATCAGGGCCGCCTGACGGACGCTCAGCTCGCCCCAGGCGGCGAGCGGGTCCTCGCGATCCAGGAACAGCGCGCGGGTCACGAAGGCGGCGTACTCCTCGCCGTCCATCCCGGCCTGCCGGGCCAGGGCCTGGGTGGGCACGACGGTGAGGCAGTACCGCAACCCGCGCATGCGCTCCCGCAGCGGCTCACGGGCGCTGGCCACGCGGGCGATCAGGGCCGGATCGACGTCGGCCAGCTCTCGGGTATCCCCGGGTGCGCCGATCCGTACGAAGGCGTCCAGTCCTTCCGCGAGAGCAAGCTCGGGCGCGGGCGGCTGCGAGAGGTGGCGCTCGCGGGCGTGGTGGTAGAAGTCGGCATTGAGCCCGGGCGGGGTGCAGCTCACCATCGGCCATCCGTCCCGATCCAGGATCGCCGCATTGAGCGCCCGGGCGTAGTCGGCGGCCAGCGTGGTCGTGTCCACCCACACACGCGCGCCCGGGGTCAGCTCCAGGCACCAGTCGCAGATGAGGGCCGCGAACCGGTCCGGGTCGGGAGCGCCGGCCGGGAGCGTGACGAGCTCGCTCATGGCGCCTCCAGCTCGGGGAAATTCTCCTCGACGTGGCGGCGCAAGGCGACCCGCACGAACTCCCGCTCGGCGCCGGAGGCCATCCGGTAGCGCTCGAGCAGCTCCCGCGCCGACGTGGTGGTGACGCCCGCGACCACCCAACTGACCGCGAGGCGCTCGAAGAGCAGCTCGGTGGCCCGCTGGCGTGCGTCCTCGCGGTCGATCCCGCCAGCCAGGGTCTCGGTGTAGTCGCGCCGCGCGCCCGGCTTCAGCGCGCCCCGGAACGCGAGCACGCCGGCCTGCGCGTCCTCATATGCGGACACCGGGGCGGCGAGCTTGACGCGCTGGCGGTTGCGGCGACCCACTAGATCAAGGCCCGGGGCTGCTCGACGTCGGCGACGGTGGCCCGACCCTCGTCCTCGATCCGGTAGACGTTCATGGTTCGCACCGGAAAACCACCGCGGACGACCACACGCCATCCGCGATCTCCACGTCGACCCCGTGCATCGCTTGACGGATCCGTGTGCGGAGGTAGGCCAGGCGGGACGGCACCCGGCTGCTGCTAGCAGGCGATCGCAGCATCAAGGTCGTGCGCAGCCAGGGCGGTGGAGTAGCGCTGGCAATGTCGGCGGTCGTCGCCATCGATCGCCGGAGTCTACGGACTCTCCGATCAGCCGGTATCCGGTGCGGGCCGGCGCGGGCCCGGCCCACCCGGCCAATAAGGTCTGGCCGATGAAGCACCCACGAGAGCTCGGCCGCGGGGAACGGATCCTGCCCGGACTGTGGCGACTGCGGCTGCCCCTCCCGTGGCCCGGGGTCCCGCATGGCAACGCCTGGGCGATCGCCGCCGGCTCGGGCGTGGTGCTGATCGACACGGGCATGTACGAGCCGGGTTCCCTGGGTCAGCTGGAGCGCGCCATGGATCAGGTCCGCCTGCGCCTCGAGCACGTGCGGCTGCTGGCGGTCACCCACGCGCACTCCGACCATTGGGGCCAGGCAGCGCCGATCCGCGAGCGGGCCGGGTGTGAGTTCTGGATGCATCCCGACCACGCGCACGCCGGCCAAGGCGGCTCCGATCGCGAGCGGGCGCTCTCCCGGCGCCTGGAGGTCGCCCGCCAGAGCGGCGTGCCCGAGGAGACGCTTGACGCGCTCGCCGAGCGCATCAAGGACATTCCATCGGGCGTGGCGGGCTACATCGAGCCCGACCGAGAGCTCGTGCCGGGCATCGAGATCGAGACCGACCTCGGCGTCTGGACCGTTCACCACACGCCCGGGCACGCCCCCTCCCACGTGTGCCTGTACCAGGCCGAACACCGCGTGTTGATCTCCGGCGATCACCTGCTCGGCCGCGTCTCGCTGTTCTTCGACTACGGCTCCTCGCCCGACCCGGTGGCCGAGTTCCTGGACTCGCTGGATCGCGTCTGGGTGCTCAACGCCCGGCTGGCCCTGTCAGGCCACGGAAAGCCGTTCCTCGACGTCCCCGGCCATATCCAGGCCAACCGCGAGCTCGTCGGCACCCGGCTCGCCGCCGCGCGCGGCGCGCTCGGAGCCCGGCCGCGTCCGGCGATCGAGATCGCGCCGTCGGTGTGGGGGGCGCCGATCACCTTCGCCAACGGCAACTGGGCTTTGACCCAGACGCTCTGCTACCTCACCCACCTCGAGCGACGGGGCGAGGCCCGGCGCGAACAGGACGGCGAGACCGAGGTCTGGCTGCCGGCCTGACGAGCAACCTTGACAGACATCTGTCAAGGTTGTGCTACGGTTTTTCCATGCGCATCGACGCGATCCTCGAGGCGGCCGAGGAGCCGGTCTTCTCGTTTGAGTTCTTCCCCCCCAAGACCGACGCCGGCGAGCGCGTCCTCGGGCTGGCGCTCGAATCCCTGCGCCAGCTCGATCCCGCCTTCGTGTCGGTCACCTACGGCGCCGGTGGCAGCTCACGCAGCCGCACGCTCGACCTGACCAAGTGGATCAAGCAGGAACTCGGCATCGAGGCGATGGCCCACCTCAGCTGCGTCGGCGCCAGCCGCGCGGAACTCGAGACGGTCCTCGATGACATGCGCGACGCCGGGATCGAGAACGTGCTCGCCCTGCGCGGTGACCGGCCCCGCGGCGAGACCGATTGGACGCCGCATCCGGGCGGGCTGCGGTACTCGACCGAACTGGCGGCGCTGATCACCGGTGGCTATGACCACTGCGTCGGGGCGGCCTGCTTCCCCGAGGTCCACCCCGAGGCTCCTGACCTCGCCCACGACCTGCACTTCCTCAAGGAGAAGACCGACGCCGGAGTGTCCTTTTTGGTCACCCAGCTGTTCTTCGACAACGAGCTGTACTTCCGCTTCGTCGACGAGGCCCGCGCCGCCGGCATCGAGGTGCCGATCCTGCCCGGAATCATGCCGATCACCGACCTGTCGCAGATCAAGACGATCACCGGGATGTGCGGGGCGACGATCCCCGTCGCGCTGCGCGAGGCGCTGGACTGGCGCTCGCACGACCCGGAGGCCGTTCTGCAGCTCGGCGTCTCCTACGCGACCCTGCAGTGCGCCGAGCTGCTGGCCCGCGGAGCCCCGGGCATCCACTTCTACACGCTTAACCGCTCCCCGGCCACCCGGGCGATCCTCTCCGCGCTGAAGCTGCTGCGGCCGTGGGTCCGCCGCGACGTGGTCAATCTGGAGGCATGACGTCGAGGCCCTGGGCGACCATCGGGCGCCCGTCGAGCTCGTAGCGAACGTCGATCTCGTCGTTGCGCCGATAGGTTCCGATGCCCCAGATGCCGAGCAGCCACGCCCGGGCGCCGAGCTTGGAGCGCACGAGCTCGCGCGCGAAGTGCAGCTCCCCGGCGGTCACGCGGTAGTCAGACCCGAGCTCCTGCCGCACGCCGTTGACGTACACCTCGTAGGGCGGCCGGACGCCCGGCGGCAGCGGCACGCGCCAGACGCTCACGGCGGGTCCGTGGCGTCGGGGTCCAGGTCGGCCGGCAGCAGCGAGAGGACGGCGAGGTCCAGACGCCGGCCGCGCTCGCGCAGGTAGGCATGCAGGACACCCTCCTCGGTGAGCCCAGCCCGGCGAGCGGCGGCGATCATCGCCGCGTTGTCGGGTTCGGTGAGCAGCTCCAGCCGCGCCAGCCCACAGCGATCGAACAGCCAGGCACCGGCCAGGCGCAGCGCAGCCGGCGCCAGCCCCCGGCCGCGGGCCTGCGGGGCAACCCAGATCCCCACCTCGGCGCGGCGATCGTCCCAGTCCACGCGGTGCACGTGAAGCTGACCGCGGCATACGTCAGAGCCCGGGGTGAGGATCGTGAAGCGGACCTCATCACCGGCGTGGCGCGATGCCGCCTCGGTATCGCTGCGGCGTCCGAGCTCGGCGCCGCTCGGGGGTCGCTCGAGCCCGAGACGCAGATAGAGCAGCGGATCGTCCTGGTGGGCGATGAGGATCTCGGGAATGTCGCGCTCGGTGGCGAAGCGCAGTTCGGCGCCAGCGGACCGTAGCGGGGCGGTGAGATCAGGGAACGCGAGCACGTCAGAGGCTGACCGTACTCTGCTTGTCGTGCCGGAGATCGCCTACACCGTCCGCCGCTCCGAGCGGGCCCGCCGCGTTCGGGTCTCGGTCGATGCCCGGCGCGGCGTCGAGGTCATCCTTCCGCGCCGGGCCGCCGAGCGGGAGGCGGCGGCCGCGGTCCGCGAGCTGCGGGCATGGATCGAGCGCCGGGTGGC